>JAUQXC010000250.1 GCA_030834825.1 Thermoflexales bacterium | reverse complement strand
CGATTGGAACATGCTGCCCGGCGGCCAGGTGCGCGGGCTAGGCTACCTCGAAGACATTTTGTGCAAGATCGATTCGGTGCAAGCGGTCAACACTTCGCCCTGGATTCTAGGCCTTTCCAAGCGCACGCCCGACATTCAGATCGATGGCTCATTCACGGCGTGGCCGACCGAGGCGACGATCGTTCTGATGCGCACGACGGGTAATCGGTTGCCGGCGCTGATCCAATATCCCTATGGCAACGGCCAGGTCATTGCCACATCGGCTTATCCCGACTTCTACGTCAACGGCATGCAGAGCGAAGACGATGTTCTTTTTGCCCGCAGCCTGTTTGGCCAGGCCTATCTCGTCAGCACCGGCGAGACCATCGCGGCGGCCGGGACACCGAACCAACCGTTCTCGATGGCCGTGGCGGTAACCAACACGACCGGCCTGACGGCTACTCAGATCACGGTTTGGGGGGATTACTATAATGGTCGAATAGGCGAGAGCTGGCGTTGGGCAGCGCATCAAGCTTATGAGTTACGTGCCAGCCAACGGTTGCCGCTCGACCCAACTTTGCCCAGCGGTGCGTCGCGGGTGGTGACGTTAACGTTCACGGCACCGCCTAGAGGCGGCCTGTTCCGATCGGGTTTGTTCGTGGGGACCGACAATAGCTGGTCAGCCTCAGGCGGTTATGGCGGCCCCTTCTATCTGGTGCAGTCGCCCGATCCGTGGTTGCGCACTTTTCAAGTGACTCAAGATCAACCCGATTACATCTTTGGCACTCAAGCCGTGCTGACGGCGACCATCCGTAACCTGGCAGCGATCACGCGTACCTTTACTCTCATGGCCGACGTTAGCTTGAATGCTCCACCGATCTCAATCGTTGTTCCACCGGATGCGGTCGCTACCCAAGTTTACACCACATCCGTCAACGGATATCGTGTGGTCCGGTTCGATATGGTTGAAGACAATCTGCCGGTGAGCACATTGGTGACCATCTTACGCCTGCGCGATCCTGAGCTGGGCTTGACGCTGGGTGCCGACTATGTGTCGGCCGGCTACACGACGACACTGCCGATCACGGTAACGGCTGCCCAGGTGTTCCCCAATACCCCGGTGACAATCAGCGTTAGCCTGAATGACGCGCTATTCTTTTCGACGACGCTACTCTTGACTGCTGCCGATGGCTACTACATGGCACAAACTGTGGCGACTTTGCCCGCTGCTGCACCTTATTCGGACTATGTGGTCAGCGCGATTACGGGAGACGACACCCAGGCCAGCATTTCACAGACGCTTCCCGTGCGGCCATTGATCGAAATCGTTGGCACAACGCTCACTTCACCAGTCACGCCTAATAGCTCCAATCCGGGTAGCGCGCTTGTCTGGTTGTCTGGCAACGGCTACACGGGGACAGCGCACCTGCAAACCCTCTACCTGCGGAACAATGTCGTGCTGACCAGCGGGTCTGTAACCAATGTCGAGTTGGACGGCGACTATCAACAAGTGGCACTCGATCTGCCACTGCCCTCAGCGATTGCCTTAGCCGGTGACACGCTCGTGATCAGCGCCACTTCCACCGTATGGGCTAGTGGCATCGGCTATGCCACACGCTTTACTGAGACGCTGTCCTGGTCCAGCCCTGACACGACTTTGTTGAACAGCGTCTTAAAGGCCGGGGACCCGCTAACAGCCCGGTTGCGATCGAGCAAGGACGTGACATTGTCGCCCAATCGGGTTTACACGCTGACCTTGCGGGGAGTCACGACGGCGTTTACCGCGACGGTGGTCTTCACCCAGGCGGAAACCACGGCGGACGGGTTGAGTCTGACAACGATCATCCCCGATCTCTTGCGTGGCGGAACCTATGCCGCCGAGATCAAGACCGATCAATTCACCGATTGGACCGAGGCTGAATTATTTGAAGTGCCGCCTCAGCGCTTCGCTTACGCCTATACGACGACGCAGCCTATTGCTGGCGGCGCGCTGACCTGGTCGATTGGCAATCAGGGCGGCATTAACAGCTCGGTCAGCGGTACCCTCTTGCTCTATGCGCCACAGGGTGCGATCGTGGCTCAAACGCCCGTCAGCGCCGAAGTACCGTTCGGCTCAGTTGCCGCCATCCCCTTGTCCATACCGGCCTCACTGCCGACGGGAAGCTATATCTTGTCCTGGCAAGGGTACGATCACTTGAATCAATTCTTGCAGGCCAGCAACCTGATCGACATCAACGCACAGAACGGTGGAATTGAGACCTCATTGCAGAGCCGGACCGATCGGCCCGCCTATGCCACGACAGACGCCATCACCAGCGTCAGCACGATCACGGCCAGTTCCATCTTGACCGAGGCCTGGCTGCACCTGCAAGTGATCAAACCGCTGACGGCTTCTCTGCCAAACGCCACCGTGACTGCGCTTGGCCCGGCACAGTCACCGCCGCTGCCCTTCATCGACGATCCTCATTCATCGTCCATTGAAATCGGCAACGGCCCGCAGCGCGAGTCTCGTACACGCCCCAATTCCGATCAACTGCGGGCCAGTCTGTTGGCCCGACGTGATGCGGCCTTAGCCGCGCGTCGTCAACACACGAAAAAGGTTTTTCCAGAAAACGATAACTTCACACCGCTTGGCCCAACGAGTTCCACCACTGCTTCGTCACCCGCCATCGCCTGTGTGCCGATCACGTCTGCCATCCACATCAGTCCAACGGCCGGCACGCTCATCACCGTGACGACAATTGACACGAACATCACCTGGACAGCAGCCAACAGTCCCTATATTTTGACGCAAACGTTGACGGTGTCGCCGTCTGTCACCCTGACGCTTGAGCCGGGTGTCATCGTGAAGCTTGGCAACGGCGTAGACCTGATCATCGAAGGCATCTTGGTGACACCACCCGGTCCTGAACGGGCTATCCTGACCTCGCTCCACGATGACACGGCGGGCGGAGACTCCGATGGCCTGACCATCACACCTCAGGCCAAAGACTGGGGTTGGCTGCAACTGGTGGGGCAATCAGCGCAATCACCGTTGAAGGCGTTGGACGTGCGCTATGGTACCGCGATTGAGGCAGATGGTGCATTGACTTTGACCGACAGCTTGCTCAGTCACATAGCGTATGGCGTGGAAATCTACGAGGGGAGTGGATCAACGCTCATCGGCAATGCCTTTGACGATGTGCCCGGTATCAACTTCTATTCAAATCACAGCCTGACGACGACGCAGACCAGTGTCTTGAGCAACACCTTCACCAACAACGTTGACCATTCCTGGGGAGGGCTGGTTTACTACACGGATGCGGCGGATGCCGTCGTTCAAGGTAACCGCTGGCTCGACGGCACCGAGGGCACCGGCATTCACTTCTATTATGATGTTAGAGGCGTCACCCTGACGGGCAACCTCATTCAAGATATCGTGCCCCACTATCGGGACTGCTGCAGCGGGATTAACTTTTGGGATCCCGCCGTTCAGGTGAACATTGAAGACAACACTTTTCGCAATGTGCCGAAGGCGACGACGGCCTTTCTCGACATGTGTTGCCAGGGAATTCAATTCTGGTACGACACAGACGCGGTGACCATTCGCCGCAATCACTTCGAAAATGCCTGGGGCATATACAACGGCATTGATTTCTGGGACGACAACACTCATCTGATCATCGACGACAATGAGTTCCTTGACAGCTCAGCCTTTGGCAGCGTCCTCGCCTACGATTCATCCGGCCAGCCCCAGGAAGATGCTTTTGGTAATGTGCTACAAATCTGGGGGAACCTCCAATACTTTACCATTACCAACAACCTGTTTCAGGGCGTGGCGGGTCCCGACAACGGCCCCCTGGAGTTCTGGGGTGACATGAACGATGGCGTCATCGATCACAATCAGCTCGAGGGCGTCCAGGATGCGATGAACGGCATCCACTTCTGGTCGACGGCCCAGCGCGTTGCCGTCACGCATAATCAGTTGACTAACTTCAAACCGTTCATCCAGAAACCGCGGGCTGTCTTTGATCAAGGCCTCATTTTCTGGGACGCGGTCCAGACCCTCACGGTAACCGATAATCTGATCGACGGCGCATTCAATGGCGGGCTGATCTTCTATTACGACGTCGGCACTAGCCTGATCGCGCGTAACCGTATTCAGCACGGTTACGGCAAACAGCAAGGCATCGTCTTCAGTCACTTCGTGACGCAAACGGCCATCGTAAACAACGTCGTCGCCGACATGGGGCAATACACTTCCACCGTCGACAGCCGAACCTTCAATGGTTATAGCGGCTTGGTGCTCGACGACTGGATGTCCGACGTCCTCATTGCTGGCAATACCCTCGCGCGCTTAAGTGGGCCGGGCAGCGGCCTGCTTCTGTGGGGCAGGCCGACCAGAGTCAGTACCAACGTCACCGTGACCGAAAACCTGATCTTCGACAACCCGCAGGGCGGGCTGCACTTTGCCGGCCCATTCGCCAACACGACGGCGGCCTACAACGTCAGTGCCCGCAACCGCTTCGGCGTGTGGCTGCTGGGCACCGATCGGGGTGTAACGCTTACCAACAACACGTTGGTCGATGCACTGGCTGGCGCGGTGTATCTTTACAGTGGACAACTTCAATCGCCGCCGGGTAGTGGCGGTGATACCTTCTTACAACCGGGCGGCTCCACCGATTATGGACCGGCCAGTCCGCACTTGGCCAATAACCTGCTTGTGGGGAGCAGTGGTTATGATGTTTATGGTCTTGGCTCGCAAGCCATCTCGCCGACGTTGCGCTATAACGATGCTTGGGGCGCAGCGACTCCGGGTGTTACGCTCGTTTTTAGCGGGACGACCTTGGTGACAACGACGACGTCGATTACGGATGTCAACGCGACCAACCTCATCATCGATCCTCGGTTGGTTCACCCGGCAGTCGGCAACTACCGGCTGGCGCCCGCGTCGCCCGTAATCGATGCCGGCGATCCCGCTCAGTTTGATCCGGGCACAACCTCGCGGATCGATCTCGGCGCGTTGAGCCGCTCAGGCCAGATCGTGCTGTTCGATCAGGTGTCACCTCTCGCCTCGATCTCCAACACCTTAATCGAGACGATGCCGTTAGGCGTGCTGGGAGCCGATCCTCGCGCACGCGGCCAGCTCTATCTGCATGCTCAGCTGTTTGGCCCCAGCCCCGCCACTGTCTCTGTCACGCTCCGGCCAGCGTTGGCACAGAGCGAGTACCCGTTCTTGATTGATAATGCGGCGGTGGCGGTTTCACTCAACACCGATCGGCCCATGTATCGGGCGAATCTGCCCGGCTACCCGCCCGACGACGACTTATCCACAGTCACCTTTAGCGGCGAGGTGCGCAATGTCAGCGCAGCGACTACATCGATCACGTTGACCCTTCAGCGCAACGACGGCGTCACGGTCGCCGTTCAATCCTTTGCGAATGTCGCTGTGGATGCAAGTGTGCCTTACACGGTAACCGATCCAACTCCACCCCTGGGTGCCGTCTCCTACACGGCGACGACCAATCTGGGTGGGCCGATCACGACGAGTATTCAGGTTAAGCCGGCGGAAGTCCAAGCGGTCACGACGCTGAATCCAGGTGTAGTTGTGGAAGGCGAAGCGACGCTTGTGCAGGCGGCGCTGTCTAATGACAGTGTGGTGCCGGCCGTGGTCTCGTCCGATCTAGGGTCGGGCGAGGAAATAACGGTATTGAACGCCGGTCAAGATATCAATCTGACTCGCATCTTCACTTCCACTGATCCCGGCGTGTTCCACCTGCCGATTACCATGACGGGCGATCTCAGCCGCACGGACTCGATCGCGTTGGTCGTTCAACCGGCGATCATAACGCCCAACCTGGCCCTCGTCGGACCACTCGTCGATAACGTCACCGTGGCACGCAGTGACTCGGCTGCACTGTTCCTGGAGCTGACTACTCCCAGGTTATCTCGCTTCAACCTGCGGGCTGATTACACACTGTCCGGCCCCATCAACTCCACCGGTTCAGAGCTGCGCACATTCGTCAACGGACAGACCTCCGTGACACTGCCGTTGAACACGCTGCCGGTTGGCCTCTATACAGCGTCCTTCACGTTGACGCGTCCCGCGTCGGGCCTCATCGTAACGACGACCGCGCTGACCTTCAATCTAATTACGCCCACATTTAATCTGGCGTTGAATGCCAGTGCGGGAACACTGCTTGATTCAGCTGGCAACATCCCGATCGCTATCACGGCAACCAATCTAATCACCAGCGGCGGTGTCGGCTGGACTGGCGCGCTCAATCTGACCGGCGTCCTGACGGGCAGTCAATCGCTCGCGCTCTGCCCCCGCGATTCTTCCACTTATCAGGCGCTGTTCTCTCTCGTCAATCGTTCCGGTCCGCAGCTCATCCACGCCCAGCTGCTTGGCACGGATGGTGTGCCGTATGCCGGCGACACTCTCTTGATTAACGCCTCGCCCCGACTGGCCCCCGTGGCAACTTTGACTAACTTCACGGCCTCGAACGGTTCGCCGGGTGGTGTGATTACGCTGACAGCCACCATCAGCAACAGCGGCCCGGCTGGCGAAGCGCAGATCGAGTTCGTCGCCTTCGATCGAACCTATGCGCCCATTGTCACACTGCCGGCGTTTGGAACGGCTACCGTGGACTTCGCCGTGATCGCCCCCAGTAATTTGCTGTCGGGTACCTATCCATTGCTCGCACGTTTCAAGGGGGTCCAGTTGCAAACTGAGACAACCTTGATCGGCGCGCAGCTGGCGCTCAGCCAGACACTCGATGCCAGCGGCTATCAGCCATTCAGTGTGGCGACTTGGACGATCTACCTGCATGGACTGTCCGGCAGTCCCGCGCCGTACGATGTAGTGTTGCGGTATGGGGACGCTGAGTACGTACGGACGGTAAGCCTGGGAGCGGGTAGCGTTGTAACGGTGCCCTGGACATTCAATGTCGGCCCAGCGAGCGAGCGTGCCACGGTGCTGGTCAGCGCCCACTCTGCGCAACCCGATCTCGCCCGTTACACGCTCATTATCGACAGTGCGTGGATCCCCGTCATCGAAGACCCGCGCGCCTGGCTACAAAGCGATCGATCGCAGTACCTCGCTGGCGATGTGGTCAGTCTGACACTGCATCTGCTGCAGCCGATTAACGATGCCTCGGTCTTCGCTCCGTTGGAGCTGCCCGCTTCGTCGAGCGGCCTGTTGCTATGGTCGAGCTATCAAGTCATGAGCAACACAGACGTTATCTCGCCGTTGGTTGGCTCCTATCACATGACCTACCAGCTGCCGCCGAATGTGCGCTCAGGCCGTTATTTCTTCCACTTCATGTTTGATGGTGAGGAGCGCACGCTGCCCATCGATGTGAAAGGTCTCTCACTGCGAGTCACCCAGTTGGATGTGCAAGTCCTGAACTCGACCTTGACCTCGCCGCCAACCGCTCTGCGGAAGGCTGCGCTTACAGCCGTTCAGGATCGAACGGCGAGCATCCGCGTCGTGAGCAACTTGAAGGTTGATCAACCTGTGTCGAGCGCCATTCTCCACGCCTATGGCTTGACGCCGGCTGGTGATTACCTCGCGCTTGGCCCGACGGCGCTGATCACGCAAAGCCTGGTTGCGGGCAACAACCTGATCGTGTTATCGGGACAGCTCAATACCAGCGCAGTCGGCGCGCACCAGATCGTGCTCAAAGTTTTCGAGGCTTCCTCCGGTGTGGAGCTGGGCGGCGAAGCGGCGTTTATCGATGTGGGCCGCGCGATGATTAGCACCCTCACGACCGATCGGGGCAATTACACTCCCGGCGCAGTGGCTACTGGCACGTTGACGTTGTTCAATCGCGACGTAGCGACGACAACGGTCACGACCTCGGCTGGTACGCTGTTGCTCGCGCAGACAATCACTACGACCGGCTATGTGCCGTTGACCTTCACCCTGCCGACGGTGTCACCTGTCGATGAAGTTTTGATCGGCGTCGTCACCGATAGCCTTGGCTTCACGTCGACGCTGCTGACGGCGTACAAAGTTGCGGCCACCTTCGATATTACGCCGCCGCAGGTGTCGATCATCTGGCCCGTGCCGGCGTTCATCACTGGCACGGTCGTCCTGACCGTTAGCACGCCTGCCAGTCGAGTGATCGCGGTGACAGGCAGTGTGTCCGACGATGTGGCCGTGGCGAGTGTGGTACTCAACGGCATCACGGCAACACTGCATGGCATCACGTGGACGGCTCCCGTAACGCTGGAGGACGGCATCAATCTATTTGACGTGCTGGCGGTTGACACAGCGGACAACACCAACTACACGGCTCTGAGCATTATCGCTCAGCCCACAGCGCAGATGTCACTAACGACGACGCAGAGCACCGTACGAGTCGGCGACGTGATCACTTTCACAACAGTCGTAACGACGGCCGACAGGCTGACCGGCACGCTTATCTTCCCCTTTGATGGGCAGAGCCTGGTGCCGTTCACCGTAACCGCCACTGCGGGCACGGCGACACTCAACGAGCCTGACCAGCCGCCCGTGCAATGGAGTGGCGTCATCACACCAGATGTACCGCTGACACTTGAATGGACTGCCAGGGCCGCTCAACCGATCACGGTGACGATCACAGCGTTGGCCTATGCCTTAGGCACTTTCCCGATTCGAAGCAACACGGTTGCTAGGCTGATCTTGCCCAGCCTGCGCCAGTTGTTCCTGCCCATCGTGTTAAAACTGCCCTAGGCCTATCGCCGCCTTCGGGGTGTTTCCCGCGACCTCGCACGTACCGGCACGTGCGAGGTCGTTTCGCGCCTGCTGATTTTTGGTTACAATTAGGTTACACGTGGCACTTTTTACACCCGGCGGACGTCATGAAGTGGAGACTTTTGCGTCTGTTTGTCGGCGCTGTATCTACGGGAGGTAGATATGTCCTATTCAACGGAAAGAACGCATTCACCTCGTTTCTCACGCCGGGTCAAAATCATTGTGGGCGTCGGGGTGGCCATTATTTCGGTGTTGTACATGTTTGCCTGCGCCTTGTTGATCGATACTTTTTCACAGCGCGGCGCGCCAGCGGTGGTTGGACCGGTGTCGCCGGAGCCTACTTCTTCGGATGGAGGATCAACGCCTGCGGCTAATCAGCCCAAGGTCACGGTGTCATCCAACTCGATCGCTCCGGGCGCGGTCCTGACGATCGTTGGCTCCAATTGGCTTCCTAACGAAGCTGTAACCGTGTTCCTGCGCGATCCAGGCAAGCCGGGCGATCCACTGGTGTGGCTGGCCGGGGGGCAGGCCAATGCCGAGGGGGTGGTCATCGTCAACGTCAACTATCCCACCGATCCGCGCTGGTCGAATCTGAACCAGGTCGACGTCATCCTCCAGTCGCAGAGTACCAGCGTTTATGCCTCAACCCCGATCGGCGTACAACCGAGTCCGGCGACATCTGTTCCTTCGTTGACCTCCGTTCCTACACGTGTGCCACCGACGGGGTCGTCTTCTGCCACACCGACGCGTATATTGCCGACGGCTACACGCGTGACACCCACACCAACGCGTCCCGTCTATCCTGATTGGCGCGGTGAATACTTTGCCAATACGATGCTGCTCGGTTCGCCGGTGGTGGTGCGCAACGATCCCGACCTTAACTTCAACTGGGGCGGCAATGCTCCGGCGGTGGGCGTGCCCGCCGATAACTTCTCAGCGCGTTGGACGCGGCAACTTTCATTTCCGGTGACACAGCCCTACCGCTTTGTGCTGCGTGCTGACGATGGTCTGCGTCTGTGGATCGATGGCAAGTTGATCCTGGACGAGTGGCATTCGGCCGCCCCCACCGCTTACACGCGTGATGTCAATCTTACGGCAGGCTGGCATAGCTTCCGCATCGAGTTCTACGAAGGCAGCGGCAATGCGCTTGTGCAGTTCCGCATCGAGAACGTGCCACAGACTTTCCCCAACTGGAAGGGCGAGTACTTTGCCAACAAGACGCTCAGCGGCCAGCCGGCGTTGACGCGCGATGATGCGTCCATCGGCTTCGAGTGGGGGCACGGCGCTCCCGCCAACGGCCTGCCGGTCGATGGGTTCTCCGTTCGCTGGACACGCACCCTCAAGTTCGAGGCGGGCATCTATCGCTTCAGTTTACGATCGGATGACGGCGTACGTTTGTGGATCGATGGCATCCTGCAGATCGACGAGTGGCACAACTCGGGCGGCCAGACCTTCACGCGCGATGTGCAGCTCGGCGCCGGCGATCACGCCCTGAAAATTGAGTACTTTGAAGATACCGGCGGCGCGCTGATCTACTTCTCTTATCAACAGGCCGTGGATTTCACCCGCTGGAAGGGCGAATACTATCCCAATGATCACTGGGCCGGGCTTCCGGCGGTCGTGCGCAATGACGAACGGTTGGACTTTGACTGGGGTGATGGATCGCCCGATCAGTTGATCCCGGCCGATCGATTCTCGGCGCGCTGGACGCGCGCGATCGATCTGGAAGCGGGCAGCTATCGCTTCGATCTCACCGTCGACGATGGGGTGCGCTTCTGGATCGATAACGTGCTGGTGCTCGACAAAGTACAGCAGTCCAACAACGCGACGTATTCGATCATAGCGACGTTGACGCCGGGCCGGCACACCTTCCGGCTGGACTACGTGGAATACACGGGCCGGGCGCGCTTCAGCTGGACGCGCACTTTTCTAGGCGGCCCCACAGCGACGGCGACAGTGACGCTGACGCCTACACGCACGCCCACGGCTACCCCTGTGCCGCCGACGTTCACGCCGACGGCGACTGCGACGCCGACGCAGACACCGCCTCCGACGGCCACTGAGACACCCACGGCTACGCCCACGGAAGCGCCGACAGCCACCGCCACTCCGACGGAGACACCGCCCGCGACGGTCGCGCTGCCATAAGATGAACCTCCCGGAGGTTTTTCGCCTCCGGGAAGATACCCCCACCTGCTCATCACACTCCCAGGCCTACCTGATTCATGGAGGCCGGGAGTGTGGTTGTCGTCAGGCTACTGCTCAACCATTCACTAGCACTTTTTGCCGGGAGGGTTTATACTGCCGTTGTCGCCTCATTCCAGCAGACTGAGCAGTTGCCTTTGCGGATGTGGAAAGGAGGTGGTCCAACCTCTCACCCGAGGGTGATTCTCGCTTCATCGCTTCACTCGCCGTTCAAACTTAAATTCCTCAGGAGAAGAAACGTGAAACGCTTATCGCTTGTGGTCATTGTTTTGGTGCTGGCCGGTCTGTTGTTGGCCGGTTGCGGGGGTGCGGCTGCGCCGACCAAGATCAAGATTGGCACCGACGCCACCTTCCCGCCGTTCGAGTTGGTTGATGAACAGACGAAGGAGCTCACCGGCTTCGACGTGGAATTGATGAAGGCCATCGCGCAGAAGGCCGGGCTGGAAGTGGAATTCGTCAATGTCGGTTTCGATCCGCTGTTGGCGGGCGTGGCGCAGTGCCAATACGACGGCGCCATCGCGGCCATTACCATCACCGACGAGCGCAAGCAGCAGATGAGTTTATCCAATCCCTATTTTGAAGCCGGGCAGGTGGTCGTCGTGAAGATCGACAACGACGCGATCAAGAGTAAGGACGATCTTGGCGGCAAGACGGCCGGCGCGCAGATTGGCACCACCGGTGCGATCGAGATCGGCAACATCCCCGACGCAAAACTGAAGACCTACGATTCGTTCGACCTGGCCTTCCAGGATTTAATCAACGGTCAGCTCGATGCGGTGGTCGCCGATAATCCGCTGGCGCTGGGCTATATCGGCAAAAACGCCGACAAGATCAAAGTCACCGGACCGGTATTCACCAGTGAAAACTACGGCATTGCCGTCTGCAATAAGAAGGCCGATCTGGTGACGAAGTTCAACCAGGGCATCGACGCGGTCAAGGCCGATGGCACGTTGGAGAAACTTATCCAGAAGTGGATCGTGACTGGACAGTAGATGACAGCAGACCCCAGGGGTTGCTCAAGACCTTTGGGGTCTTTTTGATGTGAGGGGCTATGGATTCCAAGTCAAGACTTGCCGGTAACGCTCCTGAAAAGATCCTGTCCAAAATTCCGGGCGCGCGCCCCGAAGATCGCATCGACGCCTGGTGGGGCTTGTTCTTTGCGGTTGTCGGGCTGGTGCTGGTGCTGGTGCTTTTTTGGCCCGACCCTTACCGCCGGATTTTGAACTTTGTGGCCGACGGCATTCTCATCACCGTCGTCGTGACGGTCGTGTCGTTTGTGCTGGTGGTGGTGGTCGGTCTGCTGGGCGGGCTGGCACGCACGGCGCGCAATCGTTACCTGCGGAGCTTCATCTCGTTGTATGTCGAGATTATCCGCGGCATTCCGCTGCTGGTGCAGTTGATCTTCTGGTATTACGCGCTGCCGCCGGCCATTCAGGGTCTGGGCAATTTGCTCAGTATTGTGGCGTTGCAGAATTTTGCACCCGATCCCGTTATCATGGCGATAGTAGGCCTGACGATTGGTTACGGAGCGTATATGACAGAAGTGGTGCGCGCCGGTATTCAGAGCGTGCCCAAAGGGCAAGTGGAAGCCGCGCGTAGTCTGGGACTGACCTATCGGATGGCTATGCAGCATGTCGTGCTGCCGCAAGCCTTTCGGACCATTCTGCCCGCCATCGGCAATGAGTTCATCACGTTGCTGAAAGATTCATCGCTGGTCAGCGTGGTCGCCGTGGCCGATCTCACGCGGCGCGGGCGCGAGTTCATGTCGATGACGTTCATCCCTTTTCAGACGTGGATTCTGGTGGCACTGTTGTATTTGATCCTGACGCTGTTCTCGGCGCGGGTGGTGTCGTGGCTGGAGAAAAAAGCGCAGGTGGGGCGCTAACACATGGAACCGATTATTCGCATTGAAAACATTCACAAGTATTTTGGTGAAGTGCATGCGCTGCGCGGCGTGAGTCTGGACATTCAACCGGGTGAAGTCGTCATCGTGATCGGCCCCTCGGGTTCGGGCAAGTCCACGTTGCTGCGCTGCATCAATCGGTTGGAAGAGTACGATCAGGGGGAGATCACAGTGGACGGCATCCCGCTCGATACCGCTGCCAACATCAATGCGGTGCGGACGGAAGTTGGCATGGTCTTTCAGCAGTTCAATCTCTTCTCACACATGACGGTGCTGGCTAACATCAACCTGGCGCAGCGCCTGATCCGCAAGCGAACGCGTGAGGAGTGCACCAGGATCTCGATGGAACTATTAGAGCGAGTGGGCATCCCTGAGAAGGCGCAGTCGTATCCCATTCAACTTTCCGGGGGGCAGCAGCAGCGGGTGGCCATTGCGCGCGCCCTGGCGATGAATCCCAAGATCATGTTATTCGACGAGCCGACCAGTGCGCTCGATCCGGAGATGATCAAGGAAGTGCTGGACGTGATGCTGGATCTGGCAAAAGAAGGCATGACGATGGTCGTCGTCTCACACGAGATGGGCTTTGCGCGCGCGGCCGCGCACCGCGTTATCCTGATGGCTGAGGGCGAGATCGTGGAACAGGGATCGCCCGATCAGGTGTTTGAACATCCCCGGCATGAGCGCACCAAGTTATTTTTGAGTCACATCCTGTAGCCTATGCCCGCTCGACGTCAACGCCGGCAAAAGAATGCTGTTGTCAAATTGATCGTGACCACGCGCGAGCGCTTTCCGCATACGCCGGGCCTCACGCGGGCGATGCGCCGGCTAATCTGGCGCTATGCTGCCGAGGAAGAAGCGCAGACACAACGGACTTCAGCGCGTCGCAAGCGACGGAAGCGCACTGACAAGAAGCCCCCGACAAACACTCCATAAGTGCGTTCACAAAAATCTCGTGGTTAACATGTCTGCTTCGAAGAGTTTCATGCACAGCTTGCGTTACAAGTGGATCAACTTCTACCTGCCGTTTCTGGGCGCCGGCATCCGCGTGCTGCATCCACAATCGAATGACTACACCATCAAAGTGCAGATGAAACTGACGCGCCTCAACGTCAATGTGGTTGGCACGCATTTCGGCGGATCGCTGTACGCCATGTGTGATCCATTCTTCATGTTGCTTCTGCTGGAACACCTGGGGCGCGACTACATCGTGTGGGATAAAGCCGCGTCGATTCAGTTTCTCAAGCCGGGGCGCGGCACGGTGTCGGCCACTTTCCACATCGCGCCGGAACGGATCGCGGAATTGCGCGCTCAGACTGATCGTGAGGGGAAGATCGAGCCGCTGTTCAACGTCAACGTCGTCGACGAACAGGGCGAAGTTGTGGCCCAAGTCGAAAAGCGCTTGTATATCCGCCAGAAAGCGCGCTGAAGGTGCAGACGCGGCAGCGAGGGTAAACAAAAACCCGATCGGGAAGTGGCTCCCCCTCGGGTTATAAAATCATTCACCTACAGCCGACTCATTCAGGCTTTGTCGCTGAGGACCTCGACTTGCGTTGCTTCCAGGCCAAGCTCGGTATCCTGCATGACAAATTGCATCAGTTGACCTTCCCGCAGTTTCAACAGTTGTATAAAAAACAGAGCACACTGTCAATCGGGCGCTGGCGCTTAACGTCGACCAAACCCCAGATCGCGCGTGATGCGCCGGGCCGTATCCATGACCATGATCGCCAGCGGCTTGAGCTGCGATTGATCGAGGCGGGCGGTCGGACCGGAGATGCTCACGGCTGCCACAGTTTCTCCATCCCGACCGGTGATCGGTGCCCCAATGGCCGCCAGTCCGATTTCCAATTCTTCCCACGACGAGGCCCAACCCAGGCGGCGCGCCTCATCCAGCTGATCGCGCAG
>JAUQXC010000249.1 GCA_030834825.1 Thermoflexales bacterium | reverse complement strand
GTACGTAAAAATTCAGGCCCAACGTGATCGGCGTGGTGAAGGCCGGCTGCGATCGCTGGGAGTCGCGCCACAGGGTCAATAGCACAAGTACGGTCTGAGCAAACGGCAACAACAGCAACGAGTAATGTGTGTACAGACAGGCAAGAGTCGCTAGCGCATTCAAGATCAAGCAGCGTGTGCGCCCATTCTTCAGCCAGACGAGCAGCGCCCAGCACGACATGAGCGCAAAGTTAAACGTCATGGAATAAGTCCGTGCTTCCTGGGCATAGTAAATGTAGAAAGGCGAGAATGTTGCCAGTGCCAGCGCCCATAAACTCAAACGGCGATCAATCAGTTGGCGCGCGAGGAGATAAAAGAAGACCAGCGCTAGCGTGCCCCACCACGCAGAGAAAAAGCGCAGCGCGAACGGGCTGACGCCTGCCAGATTCACCCATTCATGCAGCAGCAGATAATACAGTGGTGGACGATCGATCGTGTGAAGCACATAGCTGGGCGGGGCCATCGCCAGATCGACCGTGATGCCTTCATCGAACCAAAAGGGGCGCGTGTCCAAGCGATATAAGCGCAAGGCGAAGCTAAGGCCGACGATCAACAACATCAGGTAAAAAGCGCGCCGTTGTGCCATGCGCTAAGTATAGCGGAAGGTGCGGCTGGGTGAAAAGATCAGGAGCGAGGGTGTACTCAATAGGGCAGGAGGCAAGAAGCAGGAGGCAACTTGCATCGTGCCTCCTGCTTCTTGCTCAGTGCGACATCGCCACGACAAAAGCCACAGCGTATTCTTTTTCGTGCGTCAGGCTCACCGACCATTCCGTCAGGCCGAGTTCCTGCGCACGCTGCGCGGCCCAGCCATGCAGATGCACGTGCGGCTTGCCATAGCGATCAGGTAGAATTTCCACTTCGTGGAATTTGACGCCATGGCGCGACATGACGCGCAGGCCTACCCCCAGCGCTTTGCTGACCGCTTCTTTGGCGGCATACCGCACCGCGAACTCTTCTGCATAGCCGCGACAGGAAGCGACTTCGGTGACGGTGAAGCAGCGTTCGAGCAGGCGTTGGCCGTAGCGCTCGATCGCTTTTTTCATGCGAGGCACGTGAAGGATGTCAACACCGGTGGAGAGCATAAGCAATGAGCGAGCAATGAGCAATTAACAATGACTAACTGCCAGCGGCCATCTGCCAATAGCCAGCCGCTAGCCGCCAACCGGTCCCGCAACCGCCAGTGCAAAGTTTTCCGCATCCAAATACTTCTGCGAGGCAGCCTGCACACTGGCAGCCGTGATGGCGTTAATGCGGTCAGGATAGTTGATGAGATAATCCAGGCCCAAGCCATACAGTTCCATATCCAGAAGGATGCCCGCCACGCCGTCGTTGGTCTCCAGCCCGATTGGCATAGAGCCAATCATATACGACTGGTTGTCTTTCAATTCGCGCGCCGTGACCTTGCTCTCGATCATGCGCTTGATCTCGGCTTGAATCAGCGGGATCGCCTTATCGACGTTAGCCGGATCAACTCCGGCGACGGCCTGCCAGGCACCCGGTCCCAGACCACCTTCGAGTTGGCTGTATGAATAGTAGGCCATGCCGCCCTTTTCGCGCACGCGCGCACCCAAGCGGCCATACAAGCCAAACACGCCCAGGATCGAATTCGCCATGCGGGCGTCGAGGTAGTCAGGGGCCAAGCGGTTGGGGCCGATCACGCCCAATATCAAATCGGACTGTGACTTACCCGGAATATTCACGCGCTTCTCGCGCCGTTCGGTCAAACGGGGTGCGGACGGCGGCAGCCCGCGAACGACCTGCGCGCCGACCCAAGCGCCGAACTGATCTTCCCAAATGCGCAGTGCTTCGTCCGCTTTCACCGCGCCGACGATCGAAACGATCAACCCGTTGGCGCCGTAGGCCGATCGGTAGTAATTGAACAACTCCTGGCACGTGATGGCCGCCACCGTCTCGGTGTAGCCCTGCACACTGCGCCGATAGGAATGATCAACCGGATAGAGCAATTCGCGAAAAGTCAGGCCGGCCATGCGGCGCGTGTTGTTGGCGCGCTCTTGTAGATTGGTCAGGACTTCGCCGCGCTCTTTCTCCACCTCGGCATCTGGAAAAGTGGGATGTTGCAACACATCGGCCAGAATGTCGATGACGAGCGGCAAGTCCTCGGCCAGCGACTTGGCGCCAAACGATGTCACGTTGATGCCCGAACTGACATCGACCGTTGCGCCCACCGCTTCGATCTCTTCGTAAATTTGTGCGAATGTGCGGCGCTCGGTCCCGCGCATCACCATGTGCGACGTCAATGCGCTGATGCCTTCTTTGCCGATCGGATCATCGGCGGCCCCCGCGCGCACCAGGCCATCGATCACAACCGAGGGGCTGGAGAAATTTTCCTTGACCAGCACCGTCATGCCGTTGGGATAAGTTTGACGCACGATATTGTGCGAGCCGGGAATAGCAGCTTTGTCTAAAGGCATAAGTTCCTCACTGGGGCAAGTAGTAACCTACGACGCGGTTGCTGCGTCGCAAGTATTTCTGCGCCACACGCTGCACGTCGGCCACCGTCACGGCCGTCAGGCGATCGAGATACGTTTCGAACCACTTGTAATCGGCAAAGACTTCACTCCAGCCATACCAGAAACCCTGATTGGTGACCGATTCACTGCCGTACGCAAACGAAGCACGCGCCTGTTTCAGTGCTTTGGCTAACTCAGCGGCCTGTACCGGCTCGTTCATGATCCGATCGATTTCCTGATCGAAGGCGGCTTCCACGACCTGCGGCGTATAACCTTGCCGTACGGTGGCGGTGAGGCCATAGAGGTAAGGGTCCATCGTCGGGATGCAGCTGCCGCCCACATCGGTGGCAAGTTCAGTCTCGACCAATGCTTTGTACAAGCGCGATGAAGCATTCGTCGTGCCCCCACCGAAGATCGACAGCGACGAAGCCCCGGCCAGGATCGCGTCCAGCGCGACCATCGCGGGGAAGTCAGGGTCTTTCGCGGCCGGCGAGTGATAGACCAGTTCGACATAGGAGGTCGTGCCGGGACCTTCCACCGTCACGCGCCGCTCGCCGCGTTGCTCCGGTTCCACCGTGGTGTTGGCCGAGATCGCCGGTCCGCGCTTGATTTTGCCAAAGCTCTTCTCGATCTTCTTCAGTATCTCCTGGGCTTGAAAGGCGCCGACCGCCACGGCCACCGCATTATTGGGCGTGTAGTACGTGCGGTAGTGGGTGTACAGATCTTCGCGCGTCATCGTCTGCAGGTCGCACAGATGGCCGATGGTCTCGTGACCATAGCCGTGTGCGCGAAATGCCACGGCCTGCACTTCTTCACCCAGCAGATGACGTGGATTGTTTTCGCCGCCTTGTTTCTCGCTGATGATGACCGTGCGCTCGGAAGAAACATCGCGCGGGCGGAAGGGGGCATTCACCATCCGATCGGCCTCCAACTCCAGGGCCAGATCGATCTTCTCGGCGGGCAACGTCTCAAAATAGGTCGTGAAGTCCAGCCACGTGAAACCGTTCCACTGTCCGCCTTCACGGGAGACAACTTGATCGGCGGTGCGGCCGGGAAACTTCTGGGTGCCCTTGAACAGCATGTGCTCCACCCAGTGGCTGATGCCCGTGATGCCCGTACGCTCGCGGCCTGAACCCACCCGATACCACACCCAGAAGGTGGCGACGGGCGCGTTGTGATTTTCTTTGAGCACCACCGTCAAGCCGTTGGGCAGCACCGTTTTCAGGATGCCGTTACCCTTAGGGACCAGCACTTTGGGGCGTTTGGGCGTCGAGCGCCGAGTTGTCGTTTTAGGCATAGAGTCTCCTTGGTCTACGACTGTGCTGTCACACCGCAGTGGGTGCACGCCTTGCCCACCGCGAAGCGGCGGAGGCGCACTAGGTGCGTGTACCCCAACGCGCGCGGGAATGACGCTTGAGCCGCAAACTTCTTGGCTAAAAAGTGATGCGTGACACGTGCTTTGTGAATCAGCTGCACGTCTCACGCACCACGTATCCAATCTCACGCAGTACGTCTCGTACACAATACAACTCTGACTGTGTCAGACTTTGACACGGTCAGACGCTTACATGGTAAGACGCTTACCGGTAATTATACCCTCTCCCGATACCGCGGTAGCTGAAGCCCATGTCGGCCACCTGCTCTGGCTCGTAGACGTTGCGCGCGTCGATGATGACGGGGCTTTTCATCAAATTCTTCAGGCGGCGTAGATCGAGCTGCTTGAATTCGTTCCATTCGGTCATCAGGACCACGGCGTCACAGCCGGCGCCGCATTCGTACGGATTGACCGTCAATTCCAGATTGGGCTTGATCTGGCGGGCCACCTGCATCGCCACGGGATCGTAGGCCTGCACGCGGCCGCCTTCTGCCTCGATCAACTCGATCACTTCCAAGGCCGGGGCATCGCGCATGTCATCGGTGTTGGGTTTGAAGGCCAGTCCCAAAATGCCGATCTTTTTGTCTTGCAGCGCGCCGCCCAGCAGTTCGCGCAGCTTATCCACCGTTTGCCGGCGTCGATCGGCGTTGATGTCCATCACGGCCTGAATCAGCTGCGGGTGGCGTCCACGCTCTTTGGCCATGTGGGCCAGCGCCAGCACGTCCTTGGGGAAGCATGACCCCCCATAGCCGATGCCTGCATCGAGGAAGGCGCGGCCAATGCGCTTGTCGTAGCCCATGCCGGTCGCCACTTCTTTCACGTCCGCGCCCAGCGCCTCGCAAATATTGGCAATCTCGTTGATGAAGCTGATCTTGGTGGCCAGGAAGGCGTTGGACGCATACTTAATCATCTCGGCGGTGCGCAGGTCGGTGATCATGATCGTCGCGCGCACGGGCAGATACAACTGCGCCACCTTCTCGGCGGCTTCGCGCTCCAGCGAGCCGAGCACGATCCGATCGGGATACATGAAGTCGTAGATGGCATTGCCTTCACGCAAAAATTCCGGGTTGGAAACGACGTTGAACTTGATCGGGCGCGTCTGTTTGGATTTGATAATGTCGGCGGTCCAGTCGCCCGTGCCCACCGGCACCGTCGATTTGTTGACAACGATGATGGGATGATCCATGACCTCGGCGATCGATTCGGCGGCGCGCCGCACGTAGTCCAGATCGGCTTTGCCATCCACCGCGCTGGGCGTGCCCACGGCGATGAAGACGTACTCGGCCGCCAGGTCAGGGCTGGTGCCGTTGACGGCGTCGGGATAGTGCGTGGTGAACAACAAGCGTCCCGCGTTGACGTTGCGGCGCACCACTTCTTCCAGACCGGGTTCGTAGATGGGCAGGATGCCCTTATTGAGATTGGTGATGCGTTCTTCGTTGACGTCCAGGCAGACGACCCGGTGGCCCAGATCGGCCAAACAGGTGCCGGTGACCAAGCCGACGTAGCCGACGCCAATCACGGCGATGTTTTTCATGGTACGGTTCCTTTCCTTCTTCTCCAGAGGGTGGCAAGATTTTTCCGGAGTGAGCTCCGGCAATGAACGGGCAAATTCTACCCTCGATTGAAATCACCCGCAATCAACCGGGCGGTGCGGCGTCCAATCTCGACTGCGTAGTTGGTGCCGCGATCCCACGGATACACCTGCGACATTGAGGCAAAGTACAGGCCCCGGAGCGGTGTCCGGATGTCCGGGATGTGTTGCGAGTGATTGATCGGCGGGATGGGCTGCGCATAGGTTTCACGGAACAGCCACACCTTCTTGACCCAGGCTCGCTCAAAGCGGGGATTGAAACGCGTCAGGGATGGCGCAAACCGATCGAGCAATTCGCCTTCCGTCAGGCGGAAGTAATCGTGATCGGGCGACAGATAATCGCCACAGTAGATCAAGTGATCGCCGCCGAAATGTTCGGGTGGGATGAAATTGGTGTGCTCGCACAGGGCCAGAAAGGGGAAGCCCGCTTCCTTGGGTAGATTGTGCCAGTAGTAACCTTTTTCGCTGAGTTGGTGAGTGAGGGACAGCACCATCACCACGGCGCCCATCGATTTGAGGGCGTTGAGCTGCGAGAGATAAGCGGGCGGCAAGGTCGGCGTGAGGCGCGTCATCAGGCGTGGCGATGTGGTCGAGAGCACCGCGTCATAAACGACCGCGCCGTGCGCGGTATGTAGCGCCAGGCCGCCCCCTTCGTGAGGCGCGATCTCACGCACGGCGGTACTGAGGTGCAGCGTTGCGCCGCGTTTCTGTACAGCGGCGGCCAGCGTGTCGAAGAACGCTTGAAATCCGCCAACGAATGTGCCGAGGCGCGTGGTGCGCGAATGGAGGCGCGCCCAGAACCACGCCATATTCACGTCACGATAATTCTCTTCGCCAAATTTGCCGACCAGCAAAGGCTTCCACATCGTTTCATAGACACGTGATCCCATGCGTCGGCTGAGCCAGTCGTCGGCGGTGAACTGCTCCAGGGCTTTCCAGTTGGAACTGAATTTGAGATAGGCGCCTGCCAGTCCAAAGCGGATCACATCGGTCAGGGGAAAATGCCGCAGCAGGAAGAGCGGCATGTTGCTGAACATGTGATCGAACGGGTAAAACTGGCCTTGATAATGGATGACGGTGTAGGGGCGCGGGAAGAGCACTTTGTCGTGCGCGCCAATCTCGTCGATGAGGCCCAGCACGTCTTTATCAGACTGGAACCAGTGATGGTAAAACTTCTCCATGGTCCAGTCCCAATGCGGTTCTTTGAACCCGGCCGCCAAGCCGCCCGTGTTCGGCGCCGCTTCATAGACGGTGACTTGGTGGCCCAGTCCGGCCAGATCATACGCGGCAGATAGTCCGGCGGCACCGGCTCCAATGATGGCAATGTTCATGGCAACGTCCTAATGAATAAAGCGTGAAACGTAAAAGCGTGCCTTACGTTTTACGCTTTACGTAGCTGTCTCGCTCTCGCGCAGGTGCGCGGCTTGCGTCAAGTCACCCCAACGCAGTCCTTCGCGGATCATGTAGAAGAAGCCCAACAGGGTGATGGGCAGCCACAACGTGGCGTGTAAGACCAGCGTGTAAGCAGTGGCGCGCGACTTGATCACGCCGAAGGCCTCCAAGACCCAGATGCCCGAAGCATCAAACGTGCCAATGTAACCAGGTGCGGCGGGCAAGGTCGTAATCAGATTGACCACGCCGTTCATCATCATCAATGTGAAGAAGCTGAGCTGCAGACTGAAGGCGTGCATCACGAACCAATATGTCACAGTTTCGAGCAGCCAGATGAGGACCGTCGTCAAGAAGATCATGATGACGTGCTTGAAATCGCGCAGCGCCGCCAGCCCGCTCATGAAACGTTCGATGAAGCCGCGCAGCTTGTCGCGCAAGCGGTGGGGTATGAGGTGATTGATCAGCGGATTGTACAGGCGGGCGGCCGTCGCCGGTCGAGCGGCCAGAAACAGAAAAATGATCAGCGCGCCCAGAAAGACCAGGCTGCCTATCACAACTGTCAGACGCAGCGCGTCTGACAGGAACGGCGCCGTGAGCAGGGCAACGAACGCGAAGAGCAGCATGGTCAAGCCGTCGAAGATGCGCTCCACCACAATCGTGGCTAGTGAAGAACTGATGCTCACCTCCTCGTTACGTTTCAAGACGTAGGCGCGAAGCAGCTCGCCGATGCGGAAGGGGAAGATGTTATTGCCCATGTAGCCGATGACGACGATGGGAAACAGGCGTTTGAGAGAGATTCGTTTCAACGGTCTCAGCAGATAATTCCAGCGCCAGGTCCGTGCGGCGACGGCCAGAAAATAGACGGCCACACTGGGGATGAGCCACAGGTAATTTGCCGTTTGTAAATAGCTTGCCACCTCTTCAAGTTTCAAGCCACGCAGCGTCAGCCATAAAAAGAAGGCGCTGACGGCCAGCCCCAGCCAACTTTGCCAACGTTTCACATGGTTGCTCCACACCCAAAATACGCGAGACGCCTCGTCTCGCCGCACGGAATTGTACCTTAACACTGGACTATGAACAACATACGCCCGCGGTGGGTGCGTCCCACCGGGAGGTTCTGCGCTGCGCCTATGAACCTTGAACAAGGCAAATGAGCAATGGACTAGCCGGTTGGCCGCTGAGAACGACAACCAAATGCCAATTGTCTATTGAACATCGATCATTGTATAATGTCGGCATGCGTACACCCTACGGACAGGAATGCAGGTATTACTACGCCGACTTCAATCGTGGCCGCAATGAGCAGCTGTGTCAATTGGTTGAAGCCAACCCGGCCAGCGAGCCGTGGATTCCTGATGTCTGCAAAGAGTGCCCCGTGCCGAGTATTGTGCGCGCCAATGCCTGCGAGCATATGCAGCTGCGTGGGCGGGTGGTGAAGGGCTTTCTGGGTTTTGGGCGTAAAATGATCATCGAAGCTTATTGCGCCAAAGTCCAACGGAAAGTCGACGAACCGCATGTCGGTTGTGGGGAATGCCATGGTGACTCGCAAATTGCCAGCCTGTTCAACGAGTAAGGGCGCCAAGCCGGCGGCCAGGGGTGTGGCCGGGCGTGGAGGAAAGCGCTTATGACGCAAACGATTCTGGTGGTTGACGACGATCTGGATACACTAACGTTGATTGGTTTGACGTTGCAGCGGCGCGGCTTCACGGTCCTGAAAGCGCAAAGCGGGCCGGAAGCGCTGGAAAAGCTGCATGCCGATTTGCCCGATCTCCTGATCGTAGATGTGATGATGCCGCACATGGACGGTTATGAAGTGTGCCGCACCGTCAAGAGCGATTCACGCACGGCGCATTTGCCGGTCGTGATGTTGACCGCCAAGGCGCAGACGGCCAGCCAATTGGAAGGGTTTCGCGCCGGCGCCATCGATTACATCACCAAGCCTGTCCATCCGCAGGACCTGGTAGCGCGCATTGCCTCAGTCATCGAGCGTGCCCAGACTGCCCAGGCGGATGATGGCCCCAGCATCATTGCCGTCGCCGGCGCAAAAGGGGGCGTGGGCGCAACAACGCTGGCCGTCAATCTGGCGGCGGCGCTGGCCGCACAGCACCGCACGCTGTTGATCGATCTGGAAGCCAGCGGCACGGATGCCATTCATCTGGGACTGGAGCCACAGCATGGCTTGGCCGATCTCCTTGAGCTGGAGAACGGCCCGACTGATCCGGCGGCGCTTCAGCAAGTCATCACGCCACATGGCAGTGGCCTGCAACTGCTCGCGGCAGCCGATACGGCCATTGACCCGGCGCGCGTCGGCCTCATTCTTACGCATGCCGCGGCGCTGTGTGACGTGTGTGTGCTGGACCTGGGCTGGGGTATTAGTCACGTAACCCGCTTGATTGCACAGCGCTGCAAGTCTTTCATTATCGCGTTGGATTCTGATCGGATCACGTTGGGCCAGGCCAATCGCCTGTTGCAGCTGTTGAAAGAAGCTTATGTGCCGCCTGAAACGATCAAGCTAGTGTGGATCGATCGACAGGGACTACCGATCGAGGCCGGGCATACCACCATCGCCGCGATGTTGGGGCGTGCGCCTGATGTCACGATCGAGCCGGCAGCTGAGGCCCTGTACGGAGCACTGGACCAAGGCCAACCCTTGGTGTTGAGTCGGCCCGATCATCCCGCCGCGGTTCGCATGCGCCAGCTGGCTGAGTCCCTGCTGACGCACAAAGCCTGATAAACAAAACCGGGGTTCAGTACGAACCCCGGTTTTATTCTTCCCCCTAAGACGATCAACGCATCACGTGCAGCACGTAATCCGGTTCGGCGTATTCCACTTCCGGCCGGGCACGGAGCTGATCGATCATTGTCCATTCCGCACCCACAGGCACGCGCAGCACTTGAACTTCAATCGCCGGAATCGATTTGTTCACTTCCACCTGTGGCAACGCGGCCAACGTCCGGGCAGCCGAGGCAGCGTTGCGTGTGTCTTTGAACTTGACGATGATGCGCCCGGGCGCAATGGCCACGGCATGCCGATCGACCACGGTCACCTGTGCCGCCCTCGTCAGATTCACCTCGCGCGTATTGGCGTGCAACGATGTGAGATTCAGAGCCTGCTTCACATCGATGCGTCCCGCACCGAACGTGGTATCGACCCCGGCTTGACCCAGATCGACCGCGGTCGAAGTGAGGCGGCTCCACGCTTGCGCGGCGGAGTAGCCTGGATGCTTGGCCCACACTAACGCCGCCAGTCCGGCGACATGCGGGGTCGCCTGTGAAGTGCCACTGTTTATTCTCCACGCAGTTCGAATAACTCAATCTCCGGCGGGCACAAGAAGCGCATGCGCGGTGCGCCTTTCCCCTCCAGGCCGATACCCCGACTGACGTAAAGTGTCGTGCCACCGTCTTGATAATGCCCCATCTCATACCGCTTGCCGTATTTGGAGCTGGTCACAACGGCGCCCCACAACGGCAGACGAATTTGCCCGCCATGCGTGTGGCCGCAGAGGTACAGATCGATCCCGGCGCGGCTGGCTTCCGGCATCAGATCGGGTGAGTGATACAACAGCAGGGTGTATTTCTCTGGCGGCAGGTTGGCGCAAACCCGATCGAGCTTAGGCACATCCAGCGTGGGGTCGTGCGTACAGGTCAAGCCGACGATCTGGATTTGCGGATAGCCTTCGACGGCGATGGCTTCATTCTTTAAGCAGCGAATGTGAGGGATTTGTGGGTAGATTGCCGCCAGCACGTCAGGCGTATCGATGAGTGGCGTGCCTGGCACCGCATACACGCCCAGCGGCGCGTGAATCTGCGAGAGCAGGTGCACACAGTCGGCCCGGGCGCGTTCATCATCAAGATACGAAAAGCTCAACAAATCACCTGTATAGACGATCAAATCCGGGCGCAATTCGCCGATCCATTTCAATACCTTCTCCTCACGCAGGGTCAACCGTTCGACGTGGAAATCGCTCAGATGCAGCACGCGCAGCGGCGGCGCGCCTTTGAGCTTGGACGATTTCAGCGTGAGCTTGGTCAATACCAGCCGGAACGGCTCACCCCACAAACTATCGAGCACATAGCCTGTCAGTGCGAAGTTACTGATCTCGACCAGCGTCGCGATCCACAGCAGGCTCAGCGGCAACAGCACCGGCGCCAGGGTGATCACGGCGCGCAGCGGAACCAGGACCAACAACGTGGGTGCCACCGGCCCAAATGAGCGGCGCCGGCGTGGTAACTGAGAGAGCGCTACCCAATCGAGCACGCTCATGGTGAGGAAGGCAACACTCACGGCCAGGCCAATATCCAGCGAGTCCATGCTGAGCGCCCAGGTGAACAGTACCAGCAACGTGAAGATTTCGATGTACACGGCCAGCAGCACGGCATGCACCTGGGTGACCTTGACGCTGAGCATCAACATGCGATGGAACCACGTGCCGGCGACGCCCGGAATACGATTGTGCGTGCCGGCCAGCTCGGACTCGGGTTCCGGCGGTGTTTCCAAGATAGACGTTTCCACTGATGGTTCAGTCACGAGTGTGATGATACACGGGCGTGGAATGATTGGCAAGCCTCCCTGTCCGTGGTTTTTCAGGCGAGGCCGGGGGGTAAAGTCAATAGACCATTTCGCCGTTGATGAACGATCGAGTGCGCGGATCGAGCGGGGCGTTGAAAAACCGATCGGCGGGCAGCAGCTCGATCAGCTTGCCGCTGAGCAGCAATCCCACCCGATCGGCCAGGCGTTTGGCTTGAAAAGTGTTGTGCGTTACCAGCACGACGGTGGTCGTTCCATGCCCGCGAATGATCTCTTCGATCAGGCCTACGTTGTACGGATCGAGGTTGGCGGTGGGTTCATCCAACAACAAGGCGATAGGATTCAACACCAGGGCACGCGCTAACGCCACCCGCTGTGCTTCTCCGCCCGAGAGTGTCTTGGCGCGCACACGCGCATAGTCACGCAGTCCCACTCGGCCGAGGGCGGCCATGATCGTTTCCGGCCCATACGGCACGCCGCGCAGCCGCAGGCCATAGGCTACATTGTCGAAGACAGATCGATCGAGCAGCGCCGGGTGCTGAAAGACTGTCACGACGCGGCGGCGCGCCTCCAGTGGCAAAGCGTGATCAGACAGGATTCCATCAAACAGCAACGATCCCTGCGTGGGTGTTTCTAGAAATTGCAGCAGACGCAGCAGCGTGCTTTTGCCGGAACCGCTAGGCCCAACCAGGGCGATGATCTCGCCGTGTGCGATATCCAACGCGGACAGATCAAGCACCGTGCGTTCGCCATAGCGATGTTGCAGGTTGCGCAGTTGATAAAGCGTCATAGCATGGGATGACCGATGCGGCCGTGTGTGATGAGGCGCAGCAGCGCCAGAAAGAAAAACGAAATCAAGATCAAAATGGCGGCCAGAGCAACGGCCGAACCGAGATCGCTTTCCAGGGCATGATAGATCGCCAGCGGCATGGTCTGCGTGCGCCCGCTAAAGCTGCCCGCGAACAGAATCGTCGCGCCGAATTCGCCCAGTGCGCGCGCCCAGCTCAGAATCAGGCCGGACAACAACGCAGTTCCCGCCAAGGGTAAGGTTACGCGCCGGAAGACCTGCCAGTTGTTGGCGCCTAGATCGCTGGCGCTTTCTTCCAATTGATGTGACACGTTGGCAAACCCAACCTGCGCCGAGCGGATGAAGAACGGCGCGGCGACAAAAGTTTCTGCCATGATGACGGCGGTGGTGGTGAATGGCAGGCTGAGGTCCAGCGTTTCCAGCACCGGCCCCAGGAAGCCGCGTCGCCCGAAGGTCAACAGCAGCGCCAGTCCGGCAACGGCCGGCGGCAGCACGATCGGCAGATCCAGCAAGGTTTCGATGACCGATCGGGCAGGTACTTTGTGCCGTGCCAACGAATAGGCCAGGGGTGTGCCTAGCGCCGCCGTGATTAGCATACTCAGGCTCGACGTCACCAGGCTCAAGCGCAAGGCCTGCGTGACGGTGGGCTGCGTCAACTGCTGCAGCAAATCTGCCTCAATCGCGCGTGCCAGCAAAACGAACAACGGCAGGACCAGGAACAATAACAGCGCACCGCTGGCGCTGAAGATTAAGGTTTGACCAAGATGGGCACGAAAGGGTAGCACGTCCGAAGTATACCCGATTCCGGCTGCACCTCGACGTGATTCACCGCCCCTGCAGTTTCATCAAGGCGGTATTTACAATGAAGGTCAAGATCAGCAGGATCAAACCCAGGGCCAGCGCCAGACTGAAATCGCCTTGCCGCGTGTTGAGCACAATGGCCGTTGTCAGCACACGCGTCTGTCCGGCGATGTTGCCGCCCACCAACATGACCGCGCCAACTTCCGAGATGATGCCGCCGAACGCAGCCACGATGGCGGCGGTCACACCGATACGCGCTTCACGCAAGATGGTCCAGGCCGCTTGTGAACGCGTGGCTCCCAACGCGGCAATCTGGCGCTTCAATTCCGGACTGACGCTTTCCACCGACGTCATCGTCAGGCCCGTGGTCAAGGGCAGGGCGATGACGATCTGTGCGACAATCATGGCACTGGGCGTGAACAACCAGCTAAGCGATCCGAGTGGACCGCTGCGCGACAAGATCAAATACACAAACAGGCCAACCACCACGGGGGGCAGACCCATCCCTGTATAGAGCAACGCCCGAACAAAGCTCTTGCCGCGAAACTTCGACAGGCCGATCAATGCGCCAAGCGGAGCGCCGATAATAGTGCTAATGATCAAGGCAATGCCCGTCACGCGCAACGTCAGCGCGACGATTTCGGCGAGATCAGAACTGGTGAGCGCGCGGAGCAGGTCTTCCATAGGCATGGCTCGAACATGAAGCGGTGCGCCCGTCCAAGCGCACAGTGATGATATTGTACTCAGGACTTGAAATCAGAAAACCGGTGCTTGCTTCTGTTCACGGTGCAGAGCCCGACATAGCGCTGCGGCTCTCCGCTGCATACTCTTGCGCGAAAGAGCCGCAGCCGCTTTCCTGCAAACTCATCACAGCGGGGCTAATCCCCACTGAACTCTCAGATCACGGCTCATTGCACTTCGATGGTTTTCACCCAGTGCGAATAGCGCCCAGCAAATTGATCGAACGGCACGATGAGTTGCAAAATCCCGGCCAGTCCATTCATCGCCTCGCCATTCTTCTCGAAGGCAAGAATGGCCAGCGCCTTGTCCGGTTCGAGCGTGTAAGCGTCGGCGGCGGGCGCGGCCTGCGGGTCCTTGAACCAGGCCAGAAGTTGCTGCAGCTCGGCTTCGCTGAGTTGATCCTCAGTATAGGGGTTCAATCCGCCATGCAGGTCTTGGCCGGCCCGCAGCGAACCCAGGACGACCTCCGTCGGCCAGCTCACGCCGACCAACTTGGGGGCCGGGGTTTTACCTTTAGGCGCAGTGCCTTCGCCGTTAACGCCGTGACATTCGTTGCAGCCTTTCACGTTGTACAGCAGCTCGCCGCCTTGCAGGACGCCAAACAATTCGGCCCACTTGATGGTGGCTTTCCAGCCGTCGCTGCTGGTAAACACGATCAGCTTGCCTGCGTGCTTGGCATCGGCCAGCGTCGGATCGACCTTTAGCAACAATTCCTTGACCGACACGCCAGCCCAGGTGTTTTTACCCAACGGGCCTTTCTTGACGCCGATTGCTTCATAGTCGGCCACGGAGGTCTTGGGCAAGGCTTGCAGATCGGCCAGCGTGAAGGTCTGCGATTTATCGCCAATCTTAATGGTCACGTCGTAGGTGGATTTGTATTCTTCGGAATCGGGATAGAACAACGGCTGGCCGAATTTGTCTTGGCCGTACACGCCGATTTTCTCCTGCGTCTCTTTGGACAGGAACCAGTCGACAAACTTCATGGCAAGTTCGTAATTCACGCCAGGATGAGTGTCGGGATTGACGGCCAGGATGCCGTACGGATTCAACAGTGACCTGTCCTTATTCTCATCGATCGTGTTGCCGCCGACGACGACGATCAAGTTGGACAGTTTGTCTTTCATCGAGAGATAGGTACCACGATCGGACAAGGTGTATGCGCCTTGTTCGTTGGCAAATACCAGGGTATCGCCCATGCCTTGCCCCAGCGACTGGTACCACTTCATCTCCTGGGTTGGGGTCATACCCAGTGATGACCAGACGCTCAACTCTTTCGTGTGAGTGCCGGACTTGTCACCACGACTGGCCAGGGTGGCCTGCGCATCCAGAATGGCCTTGAAAGCGTCCTTGCCGGTAGACAAGCCATTGACCTGGGCCGGGTCGTCCTTGGGGCCTAACAGAATGAAGTCGTTGTACATCACATCGAAGCGTTCTTTGGCATGGCCGTCGGCCACAAATTTATCCTCTGATTTGCGTGCGTGCACCAGCAAGACGTCGGCATCACCTTTGGTGCCGATCTCGATCGCTTGGCCGGTGCCCACGGCGACCACATCCACTCGAGCGTTGTACTTGCTCTGAAACTCCGGCAGGATGGTATCCAGCAAACCAGAATCGGCGGTGCTGGTGGTGGTGGCCAAACGCAGCACTTGTTCCGGCCCAGCTGATTCCGTGGGAGGTGCGGTTGGCTGTGCTGGGATGGCTGTCGGATCGACTGGGGCCGCAGTAGGGTCAGCAGGTTTCTGCACTTCTTGGGTGGGTGGTTGAGTGGGTGCGGGTGTTGCGGCTGGCGTACAAGCACTCATTATGAGCGCCACGATCATCAAACACACGATAACCATAGACAACGGGCGACGTTTCATCGAGGGACCTCCTGTTTAGGACCGGTATATTGGTCGGGGATAGCCCCGTTATATCAGAAAAGGATAACGGCGTCAACTAGAAACCGGGCTATGCCACTTCACCCGGTTTCCTGAAACGCTGTGTGGGGAGAGCTGCCTATTTGAAGGCGGTGGTAAAGCGCTGTTCGATCTCATCGCCAAGACCCAGATCGAAGGCGCGGAACTGCTTCATCAAGTCGCGGCCTTTGGCCGTGAGCTCGGCTCCGCCGCCATGCACACCGCCCACTTGGGCGGTGACCAGCTTGAAGCCCAGGCCCTCTTCCATCTCGTGCAGCTTTTCCCACGCGCGATGATAGGTGACGTTCATCTTCTCGGCGGCGCGGCTGATGGAGCCGGTCTGATCGATCATCTCCAACAGCTTGACGCGCCACTCGCTCAAGACCACCACGCCGTTGTGCTCGATCCAGACATTGACATGTGGTTCCACGATTTGATTACCTTTCTTTCACGCGCAAGGAAAGTCGCTCAGTCTGTGCGGCGCGCCGTGCGGTTAAGCTGATCCAGCTGGCTTGAAGACCAATTTGACGATGCGCTGCGTGCTGTCCTGTACGAGAAATGGTTGTCCCACGCGATAGCCTGGCACCCAGACGATTTGATTGCCGGAGACGATCAACGGCAACCGATCGCGCATGAGGCGGGGGACTTTGGCATTGATCATCCAGTCTTTCAGCCGCACGGGCGAGGGCATGCCCTGCGGGTGAAACCGATCGGTGCTGGTGCGCGGACGAAGCGACAACGGCCCGGCTAGCGTGTCTGCGTCGAAACAAGCCGCGAAACGCGCCAAAGGCACATGGCTGTGATCGCCAGCTTCGAAGGTGGCGACGATGTGCCACGCTGATTCTGGCAGCGGCGTGAGACCTGGCAGGTTGATCGGCAGTGCGGCAGAACGTTCGGGCAGTAGGGGCCAAGCGGGCAGGGTCAGTTCGTCGCGTGGCGCGATGGTGAACGTGTCGTAACTCACTTCGAGCAGGAGGTTCTGTGGCAGGGTCACCTGGTTGCCGGTGGTGGCGTGCTGCAAAACGTCGAGCGCAGCGACGATGTGCACGAAGTCGATGTCACGCAGCGGCGGACGCAGGTGCTGGATGGCCTGACGCAGCAGGGCGCGCTGTACCCCGATCGGGTGTGCGCGCCACAACGTCAAATCAAAGGTGAGGGCGGTGTCTGATTCCTCGACGATGGTCATGCCCCAGGCGTCATTTATGTGAGCGTGCAAGACTTCAAACTCGGCGGCAATGACGTCGGCGGTGTGACACAGGATTGTGCGGATGCTGGGATTGTACGTTTCGAGCAGGGGCAAGAGTTCGTGCCGCAGCCGGTTGCGAAAGTAAGTCGTGTCTGTGTTGGTCGCATCGATGCGCGGCTGAAGCTCATGTGCTGCGCAATAGGCTTCAATCTCGACGCGTGGAACTTCCAGTAACGGACGCACGAGATGGATTTTGGCTTGAGGCTCTAGGTTTCCCGCTTGCGGCTTCTGGCGTCTATATTCTTCCAAAAGCATCTTGGGTTGCATGCCACGCAAACCAGACAGGCCGCTGCCCCGCAGAAAGTGCATCAGCACCGATTCAGCCTGATCGTCGGCGTTGTGGGCGACGGCGACTGTGCTGCTCTGTTGGGCGAGGGCGACTTCGAGCAGGAAGCCGTAACGGACTTGCCGCGCGGCCTCCTCCAGGGAAAGTTTTTGCTGACGGGCAAAGGCGGCCACGTCGTGTGCCTCGATCGTCCAGGGCAGATTCCACTGCTGTGCGGTGCTGCGCACGAAAGCGGCATCGGCCTGCGCTTCCGCGCCGCGCAGTTGGTGATTGAGGTGGGCGACGTGCAGCTGCCACTCAAATTCGGGGGCCAGCGCCTTCAGCGCGTGCAGCAGGCACAGCGAATCGGCCCCGCCGGACACGCCGACGACGACCGTTGAGCCGCGCAGGAGCAGCGGGTGCCTGGAGAGGGAGCGGCGGAGAGTCGTCAGGAAGTCCATCTTGAAATGGATTATAATGACAATCAAACAGCGTTGCAACTGTCAGCACGCGTGCAAGATAATGGAACACCTCATCAAGCACATCGCGCCGGAGAAATTTCCATGACTGTCCCCATCGTCCATGCCGATACCTACCCGCTGCACGATCCCGCCTTCGAAATTTGGCCGGGAGGGCGTTTAAGGCCCTATTTTGAAACGCCACAGCGTGCGGAGATCATTCTGGATGCGCTGCGTGCGACGTCGTGGGCGAAGATCATGACGCCGGAAGAAGGTCGTTACGAAAGTCTGCCGCTGCTGGTGCACGATGGCGACTACGTCTGGTTCATTCGCAATGGTTTTAAAGAGTGGCTGTCTACCCAGCCGTCAGTGCCGGAAGGCTATCCGCCCACCTACTATCCGTCTTCGTTTCCGCCCCCGCGCGCGCGCCGCAAGTTAAAAGGTGAAGCGCGCTTGAATGCCGCCGAAGGTTACGGTTATTACACTTTCGATCTCACGGCGCCCCTGCTGGAGGGCACCTATGAGGCCGCCCTGGGATCGGCGCGCTGTGCGATGACGGCGGCGAACATGGTGTTGTATGGCGATCGCACAGCCTATGCCCTGTGCCGGCCACCGGGACATCACGCCGGTCGCGATTATAGCGGCGGTTACTGCTACTTCAACAACACGGCGATTGCGGCCAAGATTCTGAGTGTGCGCGGGTCAGTAGCCGTGCTTGACCTCGACTATCATCACGGCAACGGCACGCAGGATATTTTCTGGGAAGACGATCGGGTACTGACGATCTCGATCCACTGTGATCCGCGCGTGGACTATCCGTACTTCGTGGGTTTTGCCGATGAGGTTGGCGGCGGAGCAGGCGAAGGCTGCAATCTCAACCTCCCACTGCCGCCGGGCACGACGGGCGAATGGTATCGCACGGCGTTGGAGCTGGCGCTCGATCGGATTCACCTGTTCGATCCGTGGGCGCTGGTGATCGCGGTGGGGTTTGACACCTATGCCGGTGATCCGTTCAGTAAGTTCGATCTGAACACCGGCGACTATGCCCAAATCGCACAACGTCTACACGCGCTCGATTTGCCCACCGTGCTTGTGCAGGAAGGCGGCTATCATTTGGAGGCGTTGGGGCAAAACGTGGTGACATTCCTGGAGCCGTTCAATTCATGACAAAACGATAGAGCGACAAAGATCAAAAGGGCCGGCGAGATTGAAGCTCTCTCCGGCCCGCTTACAGGCTATCCCTCAATCTGTTTTACTTCAGCGGCTGCTGCGCTGCCCGCAATGTGTTCTTCATCAACATGGCGATGGTCATCGGGCCGACACCGCCGGGCACGGGGGTGATGGCCGAAGCCACTTCCTTCACCGTCTCAAAATCACAGTCACCCACCAGCTTGGTGCGGGGCTTGCCCGTCTTCTCGCTGATGGCGGGTGTGCCATCGGGATTGAGGACGGGGAGGCTGTTCACGCCCACATCGATCACGACTGCGCCGGGCTTGACCCAGTCGGCTTTGACGAACTTCGCTTTCCCGATCGCGGCCACCAGAATATCGGCCTGCCGCACCACTGAGGCCAGGTCCTTCGTGCGCGAATGGCAGACGGTCACCGTGGCATTGCGTCCCAGCAATAGCAGCGAGACGGGCAGCCCCACAATGTTGCTGCGCCCCAACACGACGGCATTCGCGCCCTCGATCTTGGCGCCAATCCGATCGAGCAGTTCGATCACCCCGGCGGGTGTGCACGGCTCGAACGAGGGTGCGCGGTTCTTCATGCCCAGTTTGCCGATGTTGACCGGGTGGAACCCATCTACATCCTTGGTGATTGGCACGGCGTTGAGCACGGCTTCTTCAGTGATGTGCCCCGGCATGGGCAGCTGGACCAAAATGCCATGCACCTTGGGATCCTCACCCAGCCGTTTCACCAAGGCCAGGACCTCGGCCTGGGGGGTATCCGCGGGCAGTTCATTTGGAAACGATTCAAGTCCGTCTTCCGCGCAAGCTTGGCGTTTGGCCTTGACGTATGAGTGCGACGCCGGATTGTCGCCGACCAGCACAGTGGCCAGGCCAGGCATGATGCCATGCTTGGCCTTAAGTTCGGCAGCGGCCACGCGGACCTCTTCGTGAATTGCGGCGGCAATGGCTTTCCCATCGATGAGTTGGGCTGTCATGGATCGCTCCTGTTGGAATGTAGACTGTTGAGTTGGTTTGCTTGGGCAAGTTTCAGTTTACCATGAGAACCAGCTGAGGGGAGTGGCGAATGTCATCCGCGCGCCGGATGATGCTCATCCGATCGGCAGGCGGCGGCGCTCCGGCTCCGGATGGTGGACAAAAAAAAGGGCATCGTCTATAATCCCGCGCGACCGCCATTTTGACCCAGGTGAAGAGACAACCATGGCATTGATCAAGTTCACGCGCAATCATAATGATTTAAGCACAGATCAAGGCTTTCAGTTCGAGTTCTTCTGCGACCGCTGTGGCAGCGGTTATCAAAGCACGTTTCAAGGCTCGACCAGCAACACCGTGACCAACGTGCTGGATGTGGCCAGCGGCTTGTTTGGCGGGTTGCTCGGCAACGTGGCCGATGCGGGTCACCGCGTCCACTCGGCTGCGTGGGAAAAACAGCACGACGTCGAGTTTCAAAAGGCGATTGAGGAAGTCAAAACGTGTTTCAAGCAGTGTGAGCCGCAAATGTATCGGGGTCAAGCCTGCACGAAACTTGTGCATGTCCGTCTTTGACCGTCACCGAGACACGCAATATCTCGTACATCCTGCGCCGGTCCTGCTTCGTGGTATTCGCCAACCCCTTCAACACCAAGTTGCGATAATCGACAATTGACTGAATCTGGGCATCGCTCAACGCGCCCTGCTCAAGTTCACGCTCGAGCCTGTCCTTCCTAGCCACTAGGTCGTCACAGCGCCTATTGGCTTCCTCTTGCTCGACAACGAACTTCTCGGACACACGGCCCCTGGCAATCTTCAAGGCTCTCACAATCGCGTCCACATCCTCTTCGGCCTCGGCAATCATGCGTTTTACAATCTCGAGCTCCTGAATCTTTGGCTCTTGCGCCTGGCGCTCTTCGGCCTGCGCTTTAAGCAGTTCAATCTCCAGATTTGAGGTGAGGATACCGTACACATACTGCCACACCTGATCCTCAAGCCAATTGCCATCAACCATCTTCTCATAACAATCACGGCCCTCAAGGCGTGTATACCGCGTCTGGTGTATTGAGCACCGATAGCGATAGTGACCATGGCTCTGATAGGCAACCATCTTGCGACCGCAGCCGCACGTGACAAGGCCGCGAAGCAGATACACGTTCTTGCAATTGCGCAGCGCCATCTCGGCATTCAACGTACGGCGCTCTTGAGCTAGTTTCCACTCGCTTGCTGAGATAATGGCTGGCACGTCAATCTTGATTGTCTCGCTGGCCTTGCGCTTCCCGCCATTGCCATTAGCGCCAATCCGACGACCATAGTGCAGGACACCGGCATATACTTCATAGCCGAGGATTCGTTTCACTGTGGACGCAGACCAGATACCCGGCAACCGCTTTTTCTTTACCCCATACTTCTCGTAAGGTGTTTCGATGCGCATTTCCGAGAGGCGAATGGCAATCGCGTTTGCTGGTAGTGGCGAGTTTTTATGATCCCCGTTATACCAACTGAAGATCATTCGCACAACTTCCGCCTCAGATGGTACAACCTCAAGGTGATCGTTAGAATAAAGATAGCCATAAGGCGGACGGCCAGTTCCAACAACCTTGTTTTTCTTAGCCTTTGAGTTCTTTCCATTTGTCGTGCGCTCAATAATCTTGCGGCGTTCCTCGCCAGCACCCCGGGCATCCAACATGGCGATAAGCAAACTGGCGAAATCTGTCTTAAGCTGGCCACGCTTGACCGTATGAATCTCCTTCTTGGTCTTCGCCAAGCCACGGATAAGCACCGGCATGTCCCACTCGTCACCATCCTCTGGTGGGCGAGCAAGCCGATCCATCGAGTAACATACGAGCACGTCCGCAAGGCCACTGTGTAGCATCGCAAATGCCTTGGTACCCTCCGGCCGCATCTCAATTGGCACCGTGCCAGTGTGGTCGTCTGCGAATTCGGCGACAATTTGCATGCCGTACTCATCCGCATATTTATGACATGATTCCGACTGGTGCTCAAGCGAATATCCACTGGCGGCTTGCTCATCAGTAGACACTCGGCAGTAGACAATCGCTCTCTTGATCATGCCTGCTCCTTCGGCTTGCTGGTCCAGTACTGGGCCGTGCGCGGGGACAAATCAACCATCTTGGCCAACTCGGCCACACTGCGCCGGGAACCGAGCCAATCACCGTAGTTCCCGTTCAGGTCGTGCGCCTGCGCGATCTCGGCCACTTCGGCGTAGGTCTGCGCGCCAGCCAACCGCAAGAACTCCGTCCGGGAAATGGGCCTGCGCGCAATCTGCGCTGGTTGCGTTACTTCTGCGGGCTTGGTTACGTCTTCTGCGCTTTCCTGCGTCTCTTCTACCGGCTTCTGCGTGGCTTTTCGCCGCGAAAACCTCCCTAGGCGGCGACGATGCTGCGACCGTAAGGCGATGATCAGGCCAGCAATGACGCTCAACAGGCTCAGCAGTGCATTGGAGAAGACTTTGACCGTAAACCCGGTCTGAGTGACTTCCATCTCCAGCGCGGCGTTGACCGTGAGGATGACGACGATGTAGAAGCCCATCGCCAGAGCCGCCCACTTGAACGGGGCATTGCGCTGACGCTTCTGCTTGGCGATCTGGCGCTCTTTCTTGTCCATGCCGATCAAGTGGTTCTCTTTCTCGGTCGCCTTGGCATCGTTGTAGTCCCAGAACTGCGTCGCCGTGTAGATGGCCGCCAGCCCCAGGCACTCAACCACCAACGCGCCGATGAAGGCTACCCACGGCGGATAGCCCAAAGCACCAGCCATGTGCGTGTTGGTCAAGTAGGCCGGAATGACCGGGGCCAGCCAGGGCGAGATGGCCGCCACGGTGTCAATGGCAACCGTCTCGATCCGGCTGATGACATCCAGGTTGATTCTTGGCAGATGCAGTCTCATGTTTCGCTCCTTACAGGTTCTTAGAATACGGCAGGGGCACTGCCGGAGTCAACGAATAGTTCAGCGATCTGTCCCCGGCAGCGCCCATACCGCGTCATCTGGGCCAGCACTCCAATCAGGATCAACATAAGCCGGGTGGGCTTCCTGTTCCGACCGTTCCAAGTGTTCCAGACTGTCCCGTTCCGTGCCGTTCCTCGGCAAACGACGCGACTGAAGCCACACTTTTGCGGGGTAGGGGGGAAACAACCGACCCTTCCCGGCGAGGATAGCCAAGTCGGTAATCGTCGGCTTATCCTTCAGCGCGATGAGCGTCTTCTTGCCGGGGGCCTTGCTGATCGCCCTCACCTCATTCAGCACGTCGGTCACTTCCGTCCACCAGCGCCCACTCATGCCCTCGCAGTAAATCTTGAGGGCATCCCAACGCGGGATTTCGTTGGACTCCAGGTTGCCAGTCTCGCGGGCGTGAACGAACGCCGCATCGACGAATGGGATACCACGCTCAGCCACCCACTTCTCCCATTCGATCTGGGTGCGCGACTTCTCGGCGGCGGTTATCTTGACGATTGGCTCGGCTACCTTCCCGCGATCCGTGAAGCGCATGGTTTCAACCGCTTCCGGCGCGGCAGACAGCATTTCAGACGAGGCCGGCAGCAGCAACTCGTACTGAGGCAGAACGCCATGCCGATTCAGCAAGTCCCACGGCGAGTAGCTGACCACCACACCGCCATTACCGTTTGGGTGAGGGATGTAGCTATTGCGGGTGACAAAGCGCCAGCCGAGAAGCACAAAGCCGCCGACGAGCAGCAGGGTAACAGCCGCCAGCAGCACCACGAGGATTAGGCCAACCCACCCCCAGAAGCGATTGGAACTCTCGCGGCCAGCCGCCGCATCCACAACTGCCCGACGAGTAGCTTCAATTGCCTCAGCGGCAAGAGTCTTCTGAATCGCCACCGCCTCAGCCGTGGCGGTCTTCTGGACGCCAATCGCCGCAGCCGTCTCTTGGTAATTCACAGCCTGAGCAGTGAGTTGGGCCTTGGCGCCGGTGATGACCAGATCGTTGATTTGCTGGTCCTGCGCCGTGAGCGTGGACTGAATGACTCCATTGGCAATCTCAGCCTGGCGCGTCTCGGCAATGCGAATGCGAGTCTGTGAATCCACATACTGCGCCGTGGCCGTCTGAATGACTTCAGCCGTCGCC
>JAUQXC010000248.1 GCA_030834825.1 Thermoflexales bacterium | reverse complement strand
GTGCTCCCGTGAATCTTCGGGCTACGAAACCGCGCCGGGTTCACCCGGCTAACCCGATTCATCGGGTGCTATTGGATAGCCCGGCGATTGATCGCCGGGCGTGCGCCTTTAGTGGTTGGCTTGCGGACGCGGCGGAATCCGTGCGTGGTCGATCATGGATCAAACAGCGGATCGTCTCGAATCGCGGCGAAACATTGGTCAATCGAAAGATTGGAGTGAATCTCGATCCATTCTTCGGTATAGCGCCTGAACGAGAGATTGAAGTGGTTATGCCCGGTGTATTCCAGGCGGGCAAACTTCGCTTCAAAATCGGGCGTAAGCGCATTCGAGCCGGGCACACAATATTTCGCGCAGAAGTAGAAGTAGTGTCGATACCACTTGGTGTAGATATCCACGATGTAATTGAAAGTGGTGGTGATGGGCGGCGGCTTGAGGTGACGAGGCTTGAGCGTTTCCCCGATAAGTTGCTCAGCCTTGCGCTGCACTTCGGCCTTGATACTTGGCAGTACTTGATTCACGGATGATTTGTGTGGGCGGTAAACCCACCCGCGTTGTGCCTTTGTCATAGATGCCGTTTGTCCTTTTCCAGCATTTGGTGCGCACCTGCCGCAAATCGCCGCTGGGCGCGCCCATCCGTTGATTCGCTGCGTATTCGTTGACGCCATATCCTCCGACCTAGCAGGCCGTGCGCCTTTCGTAATTAACTCTCAGCCGCGACGGCTTGTGTGAAGAGATCGACAAAGTGACAATCAGGTTATTTTCCCACTTCTCGAAAAAGAAACAACATCATTGATTCATTGCCGACACGGTGATGTTGCGTGTGTGAGATATTCCATGGCCATAACCAGCATTATCTATCACGATTTGCCACCAACAGCGACAATATGGGGGTATAGAGATCGGGCGAGAGGAGAGTGTATAACTGTCGGCATAGCCTACAAGCGGACCATACCAAGCACCGAGACCATAATAATGCTCGCCCAAGAACAGCCGGTAGTTATCGGAAGGCGTGAAGGGACGAGGCGTCCAGCGAAAGGTTGTGGGCAATAATATATTCGCTTCATCAGATGGAAATATCAGGGAAACATCGGCGATATCAAAGGAAGCTAAGACTACGGTGCTACCTTCTGAATAGGTGAATGCCGTTGTTGTCCAACCCACCAGTCGCCCATCTGGCGCTGCTGAATGATTGGAGAAAGAGACTTGATAAACGGCATTTGACCCTGTACTGGGCATACCAGTGAAGGAATAGTAACCGTTCGCATCAGTTATCGTAGTCAGTGTGAAGGGTATGGATGAATTAACTTCAAGTTGCAGGACAAGAGGAACATCACCTGCTGGAGCGCCACTTAATGTCACGCGGCCAAAGATTTGACCCTTGGTTACTGTCACAAGAGGAAAATAGATGTAATGATCTTGACTGGGAGAGATGGATGCGGCGTGACTGGCTGACATGTGAAAAACGCTAGTGCCCAGAACAACTACGAGCACAATACTAAAGAATAGCAGTTTGATCATAGTTATAGATACACTGTACTTGCGCATGACAGAGTATTCCTCCAATGTCTAGTAGTCCGCCACACAAGTTTTGAGGGGTGACTTCCCGCGAGTATACTGAGTATACTGCGGACAAAAACGGGAGTGCCCTATGACGAAAAAGTATCTGGTCAGCTTGACCGACGAAGAACTGGCCACTGTACTCGCCTTAACTCATAAAGGACGCATCGCCGCACGCCGGTTGACACGCGCGCACATTCTGCGCTTGGCGCATGAACAACAGACCGACGAGACTATCGCTCAGACCCTTCACACCAGCGTGGCCACGATCGAACGCGTGCGTGAGCGTTTCGTTTTGGGCGGCGTCGATTACGCACTCAGTGAAGAGTCCCGCGCGGGTGCGCCACGCAAACTCGATGGTAAACAGGAAGCCTTTCGGGTGGCCTTAGCCTGCAGTACGCCACCCGAAGGTCACCGGGCTTGGACGATGCAGCTGCTGGCCGACAGACTCATCGAATCGAAAGTGGCCGATCAGGACCTGTCGGATGAGACCGTGCGGCGCACGCTTAAAAAAACGATCTCAAGCCGTGGCTCCGCAGTGAATGGTGTATTTCGACGGTCAGTGCCGAGTTCGTCTGGCGTATGGAAGATGTCCTTGACTTGTACGCCGAGCCTTATCATCCAGCCTTTCCGGTGGTCTGTTTTGACGAGCGCCCGGGGATCCGTATCGATGATCGCATCCAGCATGGAATCGATGATCCCTTGCACCGTCACGGGCCGCCCGCTTCGCGCCGCATCACTGAGACGGCGCGTGAGGGGTAAGTCGTGGCGTGCGATAAAACGCTCAAGCCAGTTGTAAACCGACTGCCGACTCACATTCAGTTGCTCGGCGACATCCGGAACCGACTCACCGTCATCGAGCCAGGCGACGGCATAAGCCCGGCGCAGCACGCGGGTATCCGTCGTGTGAGCGATCAAGTCAAGTAACGCCGCACGTGCTTTGCCGGTGAGCTTCAACACAGTCATCGCGACCTCCTGGCATATTGTCACAGCGATGACCCAATTATAGAACTGTCAAAGAACTTTTTGTAACCTACTTAGTCTTTGCCAGATCTGCGCAACTCGTAGCCTGATTATATTGTCGTCTCGTTCTTGAGGTCAAACCGCCGCATCCTCAACAATCCGCTCACATTCCTCGGCGATGTGTTGCACTGTCGCTGCCTCGCATTGATTGAAGACCTCGCGGTTGATGAAGCGAATGACGGTGTAGCCTAGTTCGTTGAGGTATGCCGTACGGGCTTGATCGTATTCGATCTGCTCGGCGTGGGAATCGCCATCGATCTCGATGCACAGTTTGGCTTCGTCGCAATAGAAGTCGATGATGAAGCGCTCTATGGGGTGTTGCCTGCGAAACTTGAAGCCGTTCAATTGTCGATTGCGCAAGCGTGACCAGAGTTTTTGTTCGGCGGGTGTCTGCGGGAGCGCCAAGCGGCCCGCCGTGGCTGTTAGCCACGGACACGGGCGCGTAATTCGCGGGCGTGTTGCAGCAAGATCGGCGGTGTGCGTGGATTGGGATAGTAGGACGTGGTTAAGTTTGGCTTGGCTTTCATGTTGGCCTCCTGCCCTCACCCTAACCCTCTCCCCTTGGGAGAGGGAACGTACTCCCTTCTCCCTCCCGTGTCCGCGTAGCGGCGGGACGGCTGGCCGCTGGGAGAAGGGTTGGGGTTGAGGGGTATTATCCATTCTCTCCCGCCAACCTCGCCATCTGCAACAGCGCATGCCGCAACACATCCTGCTTCTCCGGCGACAGGGCGCTCTCCTCGATCTGCGCGAGGCGTTCCACCTCACCCCCCAGCCCCCTCTCCCAAAATCGAACAGCAGATTTCGGGAGAGGGGGAGTGGTCACTCCCCTCTCCTATCGTTGCTTTTCCGATAGGAGAGGGGTCGGGGGTGAGGTGGCGCAATAGGTTACGACGTTTGAGATTGTCGTGCCCGCAGCGCGATGGAGGCCACGACCCCGATCGCGGTGGCGATCACCAGGGGGATGACACCCGTGGCCCAGTCTCCGCCGGCGATCAGATTGCCCACCAGCGGCGGGCCGAAGAACATGCCCAGGTTCTGCCCTACGCTTACAATACCCAGCGCCAGCCCGGCGAAGCGCGGATCAGGCATCGTTTCAGGCGCGAGCGTGAACGTGGCCGTGGGCACGAAGCCCGCGACCAGGCTCAACAAGATCGTGTACGGCACGATCACGTTAGCGCTGCCCAGCTGGAAGCACCAGAATAGCATCACGCCGGAGATCGCCAGCGCCACGGTCATTACCAGCTGCCGATTCTTGACGCGATCGAGCACCCGCCCGGCGAGGACGGTTGAGGGGATCACGGCGAGGCTTCCCAGGCTGGCGTAGAAACTCGCCGTTTCGAGACTGAGGCCCAACCCTTGATTGAAGTAGGTCGGCCCCCACGTGGCAAAGCCCATGAACGCAAAGTTGAATGTCCCGAAGACCAGCGCCAACAGCCAGCTGGCTGGATTCAACAACATCTTGCCGAATGAGCCGCTCGCTGCGCGCGGTTGATCGCTCGTCGTCCCGGTCGCCGGTGGCGCGCTGACTATCACCGCATAGATCACAAAGGCGACCAGCGCGAACAACGCCCCAAACCACCACAGGCCCTGCCAGCCAAACGATCCCAGCAGCGGCGCGGCAAGGTTATAGATGATGAAGCTGCCCACTGGAATCCATGAGGCCCAGATGCCCATCGGCGTGCCGCGTTTCTCGGGTGGAAACCACATGCTGATGACGGCGGGCGCAATGACGGCGATCAGGCCCAGGCCGATGCCCTCGATGGCGCGTCCGCCGAGTAAGATCGCCGGTCCGCTCGCCAGCGCGCCGACGATCGATCCGGCCAATGTGCAGCCGATGGCGATCAGACCCGCGATCTTCGGTCCCAACTTGGCGAGCACGAAGGCCGCCGGAATGCCGAGTACGATCCCGGCCACGGCAAAGGCCGACATCAACCAGCCGCCGGTAGCCGTGTCCATGTGCAAATCCTGAAGCAGGGCTTGCATCACCGGCGGTACTTTATTTTGATTGAGCGCAATGGCGATCCCAGCCAGATACGAGGCCAGCATCACGGCCCAGGCTTTGCGTTGTGAATTCATGAAGTCCCTCTAAACCATGAAGCGCACGAAAGACACGGAGACGAACTCGGTGTCCTCCGTGTCCTCGCCGTTCCCTGCTTTCCAATGGGAAGCAGGCGGCGCGCCAGGCGCCGTGATCTCCGTGGTGATTAGCTCATCGAGCCAGGTTACTTCCTGACTGAATCGATGAAGGCGCGCAGCTTGTCGTCGGTGGTGTTTTCAAAGTAGCAGCCGTGGGTCATGATGTAGGCCGGTGTGTCTGCAAACAACTCCACCAGGTCAGCGCAGTAGGCGCGCACCTCATCCGTCGTACCCGCCGACATCAGGGAGGCGGGCACATTCCCGGCGATGATGAATTTGTCGCTCAACACTTCCTTCACACGGCGCATCTCGGTCTTGTCGAAGTGGCAGACCAGTGATTTCTCGGGCATCTCGGCCAGGTACTCCAGGCGCTGGTTGTATGAGCCTTCAATAAACAGATAGCTGGTGATGCCTTCTTCGTACAGTGCCAGCATCACCTGTTTCCAGGTCGGCCAGTAGAATTTCTCGAACTGCGCCCGTGACATGAAGGTATCGGCGCCTTTGTGCAGCACGTACAGCACGGCAGGCGCACCCGTGCGATCACTGGCGCCGACGATGGACTTGATCAGGACAGGCACGTAGGCCTCGCAGGCCGCCAGCAGATCATTCGGCCGGCGGTACATATCCGTCAAGATACCCTTGGTGCCGCGCAGGGTATCGCCCAGATAGTCGAAGGGGGTCTTGACGATGTTCAAGCCCATGGCGGGGAAGCCTTCGGCCGCGATCATCGCGCCCGTCTGGCCGACTGCCCCCAGCACCTTCATCAATTCGTTCCCGGCTTCCATCATCTTGTGGAGCATTTCCTGGAAGGGCGGCAAGCCAAAGGGCACCAACAAATCAATAGTGTCGACGCTTTCCGAGATGCGCGTGAAGTCGGGCAGCATGGATAGGGGACCCAGGGCGCCATAGGCGCGCGGCAAATATTGTTTGAGCCAGAAAGCGGTTGGGTCGGCAATGAAGTCTTTATATTCATCGCCTGTCATGTGCTCGCCTTCCACCGCCTGGATCGCCATGTTAGCGGGCAGTTTCTGCCCGCCCCAGACATATAGCTTGAAATCCAGCAAATCCCAGGATTTCCCGGGATACGGCAGCACCGCCACGGACACATCCGGCTGGAAGTCTCGATGGAATTCCAGGAGCGGCTCACGCAATTTCTCATGATTGTAAACCATGTCTGTGCCTTGAATCCCTTTACGGCGCACGACATATTCATTCGCGCCCATGAAGGGATCGGCCACCGGCCGATCGTGCGGCTCCATATCGTAGATTTTGCGCAGGCGCTGGATGCGCTCCTGGTAGTTGGCTTCTGCTTCCGGGCTGGCAAATTGCACCGGAGCATTCTGCCACTGATCGAGGCGCAGTTTGCGCTTCTCCAGGGGAGACAGTTGATTCCAATTTGCAGGTTTGGTAAACATGTTTTACGCTCCCAGCCAATGCTTGGCCAAGGCGACGGCCGCCATCGCATCCTTGCCATAGGCATCCGCGCCCGTGTACTGGCGAATCTGCTCGTCGATCTGCCCGCCGCCGATCATGACTTTGCCGCTGAACCCGGCCTCACGCAGCGCTTTCACGGTGTTCTTCATCGGATCGTAGGCCAGCGTCAGGAAACCGCTCAGGCCCACCACCTGCGGCTTGAACTCCTTCACCACCTCCACGAACTTGGTGGCTGGCACGTCGACGCCCAGGTCCCTGACATCGAAGCCGTTGACGTCCAGCATGAAGGTAACGATATCCTTGCCGATGTCGTGAATGTCGCCCTCGACCGTGCCGATGACCACCCGGCCGAGCTTCTTCACATCCGCCGCCTGCGTGAGGTGCGGTTTCACTACATCGGAGATCTGACGCAGGATTTCGCCGGCCAGCATCAGCTCGGGCACGAAACATTCACCGGCCTCGAAGCGTTGGCCGATGGTGGTCATCGCTTCACGACAACTCTCCAGAATCTCCAGCGGCGGCGTGCCCGCCCGGAGTTGCTCTTGCGCGAGTTGCAAGGCTTCCTCTTCGCGCATCTCTGTAATCGCTTCGACCAACGCGTTCATACGAGTCCTCCTAACAGGATTGGGGTGTTTCTTAAGCCACTCACCTTACGCAGACTTAACATGAGCTAAGCCGGTTGTTTGTTGGGCTCCAGCAGCCCTTTGCGGAAAGCCCGCGTGTAATTGAGGCAATGCTTGTCCTGCCCCAGCAGCAGGTCGGTTGCGAGGAGCGCGGCCTTCAACTCTCGATCGTTCGGATCGATGATGGCGGTATCCATGCCTGCGGCGATGGCCAGCGTGAGAAAAGTGCGGTTGACCAACGAGCGTACCGGCAGCCCGAACGAGACGTTGCTCAGCCCGAGCGAGACATGCGCCTGCGGGAACTCGGCGCGCACGGCGCGGATCGTGTCGAGCGTGGCGCGGCCGGCGTCGGTGTTCGTGGCAATCGTCATCACCAACGCATCGACGTACACTTTCTCGTCGGGGATACCGGCGGTGCGCGTGGTCTCAAATAGTTTTCGCACCACGGCCAGGCGACCCGCCGCGTCGTTGGGAATGCCTTTGTCGTCCATCGCCAGCGCGATCACCTCGCAGCCATACTGCGCCACGATCGGCAGGACGTTGTTCAAGCGATCGGGTTCGCCGCTGATCGAGTTGATCAGGGGCGTCTTCTTCACCTTGCCAATCGCCGCCGTCAGCGCGGCGGGATTGGCGCTGTCGAGCGACAACGGCACATCGGTCACACCCTGAATGAGATCGATGAGCCACAGCAGGTCGTCCACTTCGCGATCCGGATGTGTGCCCGCGTTCACGTCCAGCCAGTGCGCGCCGCCCTCCACTTGCTTCTTGGCCAGATTTTGGATGAACTCGGCATCACGCTGGGCGATGGCGGCCGCCACCGTCTTGCGCGTTCCGTTGATCTTTTCTCCGATGATTTTCATGTAGCCTCCTGCGGGTATAAATTCACCGCAAAGACGCTAAGAACGCAAAGGATTTATCGTGTATTTCTTCGTGCCCTTTGCGCCTTTGCGGTTCAAGTCTGTTGCGGAAACAACAGCGACAAGGCAAACCGGCGATTGAAGCCGGGCTGGGTGGTCAGTTCCACGTAGCCGGTGCGCTGCGCGATGCGTTGGGCGCGCGCTCTTTCTTTGTGTGACAGCAGCGCCATCTTCGCGCCCACGCCTGCGGCATTGCCCACTTGCGAGTAAGTGGCGTTGGGCAGGCGCGGCAGCAACCCGATGCGGATGGCGCTTTCCAAATTCAGATACGAACCAAACGCGCCTGCCACGATCACCTCGCGCACATCTTCCAGCTTCGTCTGAGTCGCTTCGATCAGCGTTTCGAGGCCGGTCCAGATCGCGCCCTTTGCCAGTTGAATCTCGTTCACGTCTTGCTGCGTGATCACCACCTCCCGACCGGTTCCGCTGCGCTCGCCGGGCACCAGCACCAACTCATAACCGCGTTCACCCTTGCGCACCCAGGGCGCAGCCGCCTGCACGCGCCCGCGTCGATCGATGATGTGCGTGCGGTGCATCTCCGCGATCGCATCCACGATGCCGGATCCACACAGGCCGACGCCCGGCGCCTCTCCGATCGTTTTGATCTCAATCCCGTCGTCCGTAATGCGCACCGCTTCGATCGCGCCCGTTGAGGCGCGCATCCCATCGTGGATGTGGGCGCCCTCGAACGCCGGGCCGGACGCGCACGAGGCCGACGTCAAATATTTTTCGTGCGGCCGATGCAGCACGATTTCCGTGTTGGTGCCGATATCCACGCCGATGGCGGCGTGCGGCAGCCGATCGAGATCGCTGCCGATAATCATCGCCACGTGATCGGCTCCGACGAAGCCGCCGATGCCGGGCAACAGGTGAACGTAAGCGCCGGGCGCAATCTCCAGATCGAGCTCGCGCGCTTTCACATCCAGCGCCGAACTGGCTGCCGCCACGAACGGCGAGACGGAAAGCTGTCGCACGGGCAATTTCAGCAAGAGGTGCGTCATCGCTGTGTTGCCCACGATGCAGGCTTCGGCGATTTGCTCCTGGGCGACTCCGGCCTGAAAGGCGAGCGCGACGATCAGATTGTTGAGTCCCTCGCGCACGACGCGCGCCAACTCGTGCTTGCCCTCGTCCGTGCGATCGGCGTGCACAAGGCGGCTGATCACATCTTCGCCGTAACCGATCTGCGGGTTCATGATGCCGTTGGTGGCCAGTTCCTCGCCTGTTTCCAGATCGATGAGGTAACCCGCAATCTTGGTCGTACCTAGATCGATGGCCAGACCGAGTGGGCGGCGGCCCCAGGCCGCTACGCCGACGATCTCATGCCGGCGAATGTAGGTCGTCAAATGCCAGTCGGTGCGCCGGGCCAGCGGGGTCAAGGCTTGCATGACCGCAGGTTCGGCGGATAACTTACGCAGGCCGTGCGCGGTTTCCAGCCCATCGATCACACGCTCCAGATCGGCGCGCAGATCGTGCAGGGTGGGGGGGGGCACTTCCACTTCGTAGGCGTGGATCGTCTGATCGATTTGCAGTTGGCGCGTCTGACCGTCCAGTTGCAGACGTTGATCGGTGACGAGCGAAGCTTTAGGCACGTGCACCTTGACGTCGCTATAGATCTGGCAGCGGCAGGCGAGGCGTTGACCGGAAGTGATTTCGAGTTGCGAGAGGAAGCGGCGATCGGCATCGACGGGCGGCGTCACATTGCCGGCCATGATCACCACGCGACAGCGGCCGCAGGTGCCCTCGCCGCCACACACCGACGCGAGGCCGATGCCGGCCTGCCGCGCGGCGTCGAGCAGATCCGTGCCGGGTGCCACTTCGACGCGTTTGCCGATCGGTTCAAAATCGATTTCGAAGGTGGATGTCATTTCAGAACTTTTCGTGATCCACGAGTTAACGCAAGCACTTTAGGAGTGGAAGCTTGCCCGTTTCCGCCGCAATGCGGCGGCGGGCCGCTGGGCGTAGCCGGGTTTTCTGGCGATTGACGCATCCGGCTGAAGCCTCGGCTCCAGTTGTGTAAGCGCCCACTAATCATTCGTGTTCATTTGTGGAGATTCGTAGATCGCATTAGCGCGTAAACATCTCATACGTGATCGTCTCGCCCGGCGACACGACGACGAACTCCTTGTCCCACGGCCCGGCGATCAGCTTCTTGACCAGCGCAGGTGAACCGTCGATCTCTTCGTAGCGCAGTTTAAACTTGGCGCTGGTCTGCCGCGCATAATCACGATAATGCTCAATCTCATATTGTCCGGTATTGATGAAGGCCAGCCGGGTATAGTTCTTCAGTGTGAGCTGGATCATCCGATCGGCTTTGGCGACGCCGTACTTCTCGACCAACCGTTCATATTCGCTAAACGGCGTATCGCCCACTTCGATCCAACCCTTGGTGAGATAGTAAGTGCCCGGCTCTTTGCCGACCTGCTGCCGGTAAGCGTCACACGACCCCAGGAAGATCGCGATGCAATCGTCGGAGCGCGAGGTGACGATCGTGGCGGTGGTGGCCCGTAGGCCGACGACGGCCATTGAGCACAGCCCATAGCCCAGCAAGATGACGTCGGCCGCTTGGCTGGCCTCGTCGATCTTGTCTTGCAGGACACGTTTCAAATCCTGGGGCTTAAGGTGAAGACCGAAATCGAGAACTTCGTAAGGCACCTCGGCGGGGAGAAACGGCAGCATCTCTTCGATGACGGTGGCACACGCGATGACACGGCGGCGCGCGCCGTAAAGGTGGGACCAGCGATCGGGTTCGGGCGGTTTGTCCACGGACATCATGCCAAAAGTCAGTATTCAAGACAACAACAAACGTGGTAAAATGCGGACGTCTCGGTTATATACTTATCTAGGGAAGTCGTCAAGTGACGAATGTCATCACTCGTAGGGTGAGCTAGGAACATGGCAAGGCGACCAACAAATCGCGCCTTAGAGCGTTCGTCGTCCATCGATCGGGATTCATTCGAGCCGGCGTATGCCCAATTGGCCAACATCCTGCGCCAGAGCGTGGCGGCTGGCGTGTTGCGTCCCGGCGATCAGCTGCCGTCGGAGTCGCAGCTATGCCAGCGGTATGGCGTCAGCCCGATGACCGTGCGGCGCGCCATGAACATCCTGGTCGATCAGGGTGTCGTCACCGCCGAGCAGGGCCGGGGGACCTTCGTCAAGCCGGTGGCCATGGGTGCGGCGACGTTTCAGCTGACTGAGCTGCAAAACCTGTTCAGCGATCCGGCTCACACGGCCGTGCGGCTGCTCGAAACGCGCATCGTGACCGCCGACGAGCGAATCGCGCGCAAGCTGGCCATCGCCATCGGGCAGCGTACCATCTACATCCGCCGCCTGCTGTGCATGGACGGCGTCCCCGCCTTCTATCATCGCGAATACTTGATCTACGATCCCAAGCGCCCCATCGTCGAATCCGAGATGGAAGTCACTGCCCTGCAGCATTTGTTCAGTGGATCGGGCGAGACGATCTTGAAGTGCGGCGATCTCAGTATTGAGGCGACGATCCTCACCGCCGAAGAAGCCGGTTTGCTGCAAGCTCCGCAGCCGCTGGCCGCCTTCTGCCTGGAACATCTCTTCTACGACTTTGACGACAAGCCGATTAGCTGGGGCTGGTTCATTGGCCGCTCCGATCGCTTACGCTTCACGACCCGGGTCGGGCCGGCGCGGGGTTGAAAGGGTGCCCATGAAAACGACAAAATCGCGTGATCAACTGATCCCATTGCTGGCCGATCTGGAAGAAGAGGCCGTGCTGCTGCTGGTGCGCGAGCGTCTGGCGGCGGGTGGTGATCCACTGCAAATCATCGAAGAGTGCAACGAAGGTCTGCGGCAGGTGGGGCAGCGTTACGAGCAGGGTGAGTTCTTTGTTTCGGGTCTGATCATGTCGGGCGAGATTTTCCGTGAGGTGGTAGAACTGGTGCAGCCGCTGCTGGCACAGCAAACCCGGGGCCAATCTTCGGGAACGGTCCTGGTGGGCACGGTCTCCGGAGACATCCACGACATCGGCAAGAACATTGCGGGAATGCTGCTGGCGTGCCATGGCTTTACCGTGGTCGATCTGGGTGTGGATGTGCCGCCGGCGGTGTTTGCGTCCAAAGCGATCGAACTCCAACCGGATGTCGTGGGCCTCTCAGGTTTGATCACAGCTTCGTTCGATGCGATGAAGACCACGGTCTTAACGCTGCGCAGTGAGGCTCACGCCCAGCGCTGCTCTTTCCCCGTCGTCATCGGCGGCGGCATGATGGATGAGCAGGTGTGCCGCTATGTGGGCGCCGATTATTGGGTCGCCAACGCGATGGATGGAGTGCGCTTGTGCCAGCGCCTGGTGGCGGCGTAACCGCAGAGACCACTTCCGACGAAATGCTATAATCCCCGCCAGGCATTTTAGCCCATACCACATTCTCCGAAGGAAACCATGACTCAATCAGAGATTCCGTCGCAGTCACTCGCCGAGACCGGTCGTGGTGTTCAATCACCCCGTCCGCTTACTAGATCGAAATCCAACCCCATCAAGTTTGTGCGCAGCCTGTTGCGTCTTCTCAAAGGCCGGCCGCAGGTGCCATCCTCGTTGGCTCATCATGCGCTGTTGGACGTGATCATGAAGCGGCGCAGTGTGCGCAGCTTCTCCGAGCGTGAGATTCCAGACGATGTCTTTGCCGCGATCTTGGAAGCAGGCCGCCTGGCGCCCTCCACCGTCAATCTGCAATCGTGGAGCTTTGCCGCTTTCACGGCGGAAACGTGGCGCGCCACATTCGAGCGGCCACTGCCGTTTCAGGGCCGGCGTGCAATCATCGTGATGGGGGACACCTACCGCGATCGCCTGGTCCTCGACGCTTTTCCGCAATCCCCATTGATCGAGTACACCATCGCGGTGGTGAATGCTTCGTTGGCCGCGATGAACATGAATCTGGCGGCTGAAGCGCTGGGGGTGTCATCGGTCATGTTGTCGGAGACGGGACGGACGGGCGTGTTGGATGCGCGTTATCTGAAGCAGGTGTTGTGCCTGCCTGACGGGGTCTTCCCGCTGTTGACCATTGTCTTTGGTTATCCGCGCGGATCGTATCCGCCGCTGCCGCCCAAACTGCCGCTCGATCAGATTTGTTTTGCGCAGCACTATCGCGAACCCGATCGCTCCGTCATGGAGGACTGGCTGGCGCAGATGAAAGCGGGCTATAAAGCCAGCCACCTGCGCTCTTCATTTGAGGCGCAACTGCGCCTGTATGAAAGTAAGATTGGGCGGGCCGAGAGCGATCTCCAGGCAATGGTATTTCGAGGAGAGAGGAAAGAACGTTGAGGGGGAGGTAGAAGTGAGCGGGGGTCCTTGACGCGAGTGAAAAAGGGCGGGGGTCGTCATCCGCTCCCGGCGAGCATCATATCGATGGCGTTCTTCCGTTAAAAGCATGCAACCACGGAGCACGGTGCGAAGCCTCCCCGTGGGACGGAGTTCACGGAGAGAAACGGAATCGACTGTGGCTCGGCGGAAGCAAGATCAATGGGCAGGGCGGATGGCATTCCTTCAACGGATAAGCCAACAGATTAACGTCACCGCGCGCTATCCGCTGATCCGTTCGGCGCAGCATCCGCTGAGGGAGATTTACCTGTGGCTCGCTGGAATTAAGAGCGCCGTGCAGCGCGGAGTAAATGAAAGTGGTAAAAGAGACAGGCGGCGTTGCCCTGAAGATACAACCATAGAGCAATGTCGCCTGCTTTTCCGAATACTTGTGGCGAGATCAAGCGGTAGTCGGTCGCTGGCGCTTAATCTCGGTCACGAGGTCATCCAGCGTCATCTGCGCGAACAACTGCTCACGTTCCTTTGTGTAATCCCCGTAACCGGTCGTGAATTGATTGATGAAGCGTACGGTATTGACCACGCCAATTTCGCGGTACAGCACCTTGAGCGCAGTCTGAGTGATTTCGGCTAGGGGCCGGGGCTCAGTAATCATGGTTCAAACTCCTCCGCCAATTCCAGAGGCGAAACTACTTTTAGGTTGAGATTCGGCAAATTCCTGGCCTTCTTCAGAAAGCGATCATCACAGGTACAGAGGTAGTCAGCCTGAGCATCCTCGGCTGAGGCCAGGTGCAGCGCATCGAGCGGCTTTACGCCTGCCGTAGTGAAAATGCGTGCTCTTTCCACAATCGAGTCATTCAAACTGATGAAAGCCCTGGCTTTAGCCAGCACCTCGCGCCCGTACTCGCGTCGGCTAAGTTGCGGAGTGCGCTCTACTTCGAAGACCAACACCTCGGACGAGAGCAGTTCCAGATCGCCGGCCTCGCACAGCGCCAGCACGCCCAGGACTGCCTCAGCTTCCAGCGCCACACGAATCTGGCTTTTGTTATCCAGCGGCCGCTGCAAACTACAGGCATCCAAGTAAATCCTCATGTCTCAAGTATAGCACTGCTCAGGCGAAGTGGGTATTGTCCCTCAACGGACTTTGAACCGGACACGCTTCGCGGAATGGAACGGACGTCCTCCGCGCACGAGTGGTAATCCGTTACTGTTCGATGTCCGTTTTCAAGTCCGTTGAAGGCTTCTTCTCGCCGGAAGCAAGATCAGCGGGCAGATGACGGATGTTCCCACAACGGACGCCTACGGCGAATCGGACAAACGAACGGAAACGGACGCTTTCCGCGCGCGAGGGGCAATCCGTTGTTGTCCGCTTGTCCGTGTGAAAGTCCGTTGACAGCCCTTCGCCGGAAGCAAGATCAGCGAGCAGGGCGGAAGGCGTTCCCTCAACGGATAGGCAAACAGATCAACGAATATTCACCGCACGTTATCCGCTTATCTGTTCGGCGCAGCAATCCGTCGGGGGATTCCTTGTCCGTTGTTGGCCTCGCTACCCAACAGCACGACGACATCACACAGATGGAGATGTGAGAATACGTCAAGCTGCTTCGCACATCAATTACTTGGATGTATCCAAATCGATTCCAATTTGACGCAATTGAGCGTTTGGATTCCATTGCGGCGGAGGGGACATACCCGGGTTATTCCATCGCATGCCTTCGGCTATCCATTTTTGACGCCATTGTTTGTATATCTGTTGACGTGCAGTCTCATCGCCTCCCGCCGCATCGGTATATCCAAATTGGATGCCACACGAAGGGCAGATTTCATCCGAGGGCGATTTGGCTTTCCAAGCTGGAAAGCCAAGATCATATCCGCATACAGGACAATGTGTGCCTTAAGTTAAGGTGTCCATAGTGCAACTCCTTCTTGGCTATTCCAATAATCTAGATTCGTTGGAAAATTGTGTTTTGCCGGATCGGGCTTAAAGAAAGTCTTAGTGTGCGTCTTAAAACTAGCGGAAACGTGTAAGGTCGGGCAAACTTGAAGGATGACCAAATCACGACAAGCTTACCCGACCGACTTGAATGATACTCAATGGAACGTTCTGGCGCCACTCTTGCCACCGCCCGCGAC
>JAUQXC010000247.1 GCA_030834825.1 Thermoflexales bacterium | reverse complement strand
CGTGTCATTAGATGTTGACATTGAGTGCGCTCCCCGATTCATAACGGCGCGGCCCAGCATAAAACACGGTGCACGACACTATTGTAATCGTAATTGCCGCCAGCGCCATGACGCCCAGGGCTGGCAGATCGATCTCGATCCTAACACTCACCTTGGCGGTTGATTGAAATTTCATATCGCTACAAGAAGAATTCAATGGTCAGCACAAACTGGAGCGCAGCGAAAAATAACCCCAGTAGCATTATAAACATTCCACTCACATTCACGGAATCGGTCGACATCCAACGGCGGTTTAGTCGATAAAGAACGGAAGTTTCTGGCGAGGTAAGCGCATTAAATCCGATATATGCGAACGTCAGCCACATGCCTACACCTGCTATATAGGCGGCGAGTTCGTTACGATAGGTCGTATACAGGCTCGAACGTAATAAACCCAGACCTATCAAAAGCAATACTGAGATGATTGAAGCGATAAACCGCCAGCCGCCACGCATTTTGCCGACTTTCTACTACATGAAAAATCCATGTTGTCGTGCAGATTTTATCGGATGATGCGCCTCAACAATCGACATGGGGCTAGTATAAATGATCCGGGTGCAATGAGCAATTTTAGCGGACAAGTTGCAGGGATAGCCTCTGGCAGGTATAATCATGCGGCAGCAAGCGATGTAGAGCTTGGCGGAAGCCATGCTATGCGCAAAGATATTGGGGATCGCAGGGACGATATTGAAAGAGGGATCCACGAGGAACGCACCAAGATCTACATGTGCCAACAGCTTAATTGCCGCCCCGCTACACTTGATTCATGGCTGCGCCGCATGGACTTGTCGTATCAGGGCAAACAGATACGCTTTGGGCATATCGCACCCAATAGGAAAGATGTATCAGAGTATCTGGTTGAAGGAAGGTTAATCAGCGGCCACAGACTAAAAACCTTGCTCTTGCGAGATGGCTTGAAATCCCATTGCTGCGAGAACTGTGGTCGCACGAAATGGTTAGGGCAGGCTATCCCTTTGGAATTACATCACATTGACGGGAATCGGGGCAACAATAAGCATGACAATTTGCAGTTGCTTTGCGCAAATTGTCATGCTTTAACCCCCAATAACTCGGGCAAGGGAATTAAGCGGCATTGATTGGGGACGTGGCGGAATGGCAGACGCGCGCGGCTTAGGACCGCGTACCGCAAGGTGTGAGGGTTCAACTCCCTCCGTCCCCACTACGGATTTTAGATTGCCGATTTTGGATTTTCGATTGCCACGCCGGTGTCGTCCAACTTCCAACATCTGACATCCAATCTCTAACATCTAGATCGAGGCAGAAGTGAACGTTACAACCGAACCCCGTGATAATCGTCAGCTGTTGCTCACCATCGAGGTGCCGCAGGAACGCGTCGATGCCGCATTGGCGCAGGCGGCGCGCCGTCTGTCGCAGAAGTACAAGATTCCGGGCTTCCGGCCCGGCAAAGCGCCGCGGGATGTGGTGGAGCGCATGGTGGGCAAGCAGGCCCTGTTGGAAGAAGTGGTGGACGATCTAGGTCCCAAGGTTTACAAGGAAGCGCTGGATACACACAGCATCGAGCCGTACGGCATGGGCGAGATGGAAGATTTTTCGCTGGAGCCCATGGTTTTTAAGATGGTGGTGCCCCTCGCCCCCATTATCGAGCTCGGCGACTACAAGTCGCTGCGCGTCCCCTACCTCGAACCGGCGGTCGATGAGCACGAGCTCGAACACCAGCTCGAACACATTCGTGACAACAACGCCATCGTCGAACCGGTCGACGACGACGCGGTGGCCGAAGCCAACATGGTCGCGACGGTCGATATCGAAGGCACGGTTGACGGCGAGCCTTTCATCTCCCGGCAGGAGAAAGTGACAATTAATCTTTATCCGCCACTCGATCGCGCTGAGGACATGCTGGACTTCAGTTCCCCCATTATGGGCATGAAGCCCGGCGAGGATAAGACCTTCACGCTGCCCGTGCCGGATACGGAACGCTACGAGCAGTTCCGCGGCAAGACGGCGGAGTTCAACGTTCACCTGCACGGCCTGCAGAAACGCGAACTGCCAGCGTTGGACGATGCGCTGGCGCAGACCGTCGGCGACTACGAAACGCTCGACGCGCTGAAGGACGAAATCCGATCGGAGCTACTGACGGCCGCCAAACGCCAGGCCGCCGATAAGTACAGCGATGAATGCATCAACGCGCTGGTCAAGCAGGCAACGATCGAGTTTGCGCCGCAGATGATCAAAGCCGAAGTGGACGAGCTGGTTGAACGCACCGAGCGCCGCCTCAAAGATCAGCAGACGACCATGGAGCAGTACCTCGAAGCGCTGGGCAAAACAGAAGAACAGTACCGTGAAGAATTGAAACCCACCGCCGGGATTCGCTTGAAGCGCGGTCTGGCTCTGAACGAGATCATCAAGCAAGAAAACCTTGCCGTCAGCGACGAAGAGGTGGAGCAGCAAATCGAGCGGATGGCAGCGGTCTACGGTCCGCAGGCCAAAGAAGCGCTCAAGGCGCTGGCGCAGCCCCGCAATCGCGATGGCGTCAAGATCGAGCTGCTGACGCAGGCCGGCATGCAGCGCCTGATGGCGATCTGCAAGGGTGAGGCGGATAAGCCCGCGGAAGAATCAACCGCCGCTTAAGCCACTCGGCCTGTAGACACCCTGTAGCTTTGATCAGTAACAACTGCGGAGTGTGAGGTACAATCACAGCAGCACACTATTCACAGGAGATTTTTATGATTCCGCCAAGTGCCGTGATTCCGATGGTCATCGAATCGGACGGGCGCGGTGAACGCGCATATGATATCTACTCGCTGCTGCTGAAAGAGCGCATCATCTTTTTAGGCACGCCCATCAACGATCAAGTAGCGAATGTGATCGTCGCCCAGATGCTGTTTCTCAACAGTCAGGACCCTGATCGGGATATTAACCTCTACGTCAATTCGCCCGGCGGGCAGATTAGTTCGGGCCTGGCCGTCTACGATACAATGCGCATGATCAGCGCGCCAGTATCGACGATTGCGGTGGGCATGGCCGCCAGTATGGGCACTATTCTGTTGACCGCGGGGACCAAGGGCAAGCGCTATGCGCTGCCGAATGCGACGATTCACTTGCATCAGCCGTTGGGCGGCGTGCAAGGTCAGGCCTCCGACATCGAAATCGAAGCGCGTGAGATTCTGCGCATGCGCGATCTGCTTAACCATATCCTGCGTGAACAGACCAAGATGACGGATGACCAGATCGCCAAATACACCGATCGCAATATGTATCTGACCGCACAGCAGGCCGTGGAAGTGGGCTTGATTGATGCGGTGCTCGAATCACAAGCAAAGTAATCCAGGAAAGTGCAAAGCAAAGTCCCTCGCTCTCATCAGAGCGAGGGACTTTTTTCGTTCCCGGACAAATCCACCCAAACACAAGCCTGCGGCGGGTGCTCGCCTAGGGGAGGCTTTATACTCTCCTGTTGTCCCGAATGAGTCGTGAATTACTGCTTCCGCTCAGCCAACTGCCGCTTCATAATCTCCTGCACCGTCGCCGGCTTGGCCTTCCCGCGACTTTCCTTCATTGCCTGCCCGACGAGGAAGCCCAGCACGGTTTCTTTGCCGCCCAGATACTTCTCGACTTCGTTCGGATTCGTATCGAGCACCTTGGCGACGATGACCTCGATCGCGCCGGTGTCGCTGATCTGCGCCAGGCCCTGCGCTTCCACGATCGCTTTCGCCGCTGCACCGGACTTGAACATCTCGGCGAAGACGCGTTTGCCGGTATTGAGGTTGATCGCGCCCGCTTCCACCAGCGCGATTAGTTCAGCCAGCTGTTGAGGTGCAATCTTCACCTGCTCGATGGCTGTCTGCGTTTCATTGAGATAGCGGAACAACTCACCCGTCAGCCAATTACACACGGCCTTTGGAGGCTGCCCACCCAGCGCTTTAACCGTCGCTTCGAAGTAATCGGCCACGGCGCGATCGGCCACCAGCAGGCCGGCATCGTCAGCTGAGAGGCCATACGCCTTCACAAAACGCTCGTGTTTCGCATCCGGCAATTCCGGCAGCTGCGCGCGAATCTCTTCCACCCAGGCGCGCTCGACTAGCAACGGGGGCAGATCGGGCTCAGGGAAGTAGCGATAGTCCTCGGCCTCTTCCTTGCTGCGCTGCGGAACGGTAACGCCGCGGTTCTCATCCCAGCCGCGCGTTTCCTGCACCACCCGGCCGCCTTCGTCCAACACTTTTGCCTGCCGCGCCAATTCGTAGGCCGTGCCCCGCTCCAAGGCCCGGAACGAATTGAGGTTCTTCAATTCCGTGCGTGTGCCGAACACAGTGGTGCCAACAGCCCGAAGAGAGATGTTCGGTTCAAAGCGGATGACGCCCTTTTCCATGTCCCCCGTATTGACCCGGAGGTAACGCAGGATCGCGCGCAGCTTCTCCCCGTAGGCTTTCACTTCCTCCGCGGTACGCAGATCGGGTTCGGAGACGATCTCCATCAACGGCACGCCACTGCGATTGAAATCGATCAGCGAGACGTTGCCCTGATGAATGTTCTTGCCGGTGTCTTCTTCCAGGGGCACGCGCCGAATACCGATCTGGCGTTTGCCTTGTGCCGTTTCGATCTCCAGCCAGCCGTTGCGGCAGAGCGGATACTCGTATTGCGAAATCTGATAGCCCTTCGGCAAATCAGGATAGAAATAATTCTTGCGCGCAAAGATGTTGAACACTTCAATGGTGCAGTTCAACGCCAGCCCGGTCATGATCGTCAGCTCGACGGCGCGCCGATTGATCACCGGCAGCATGCCTGGCATGCCCGTGCAGATGGGACACACGTGCGAGTTGGGCGGCTCGCCGTCCGACATGACGACGGCACAGCTGCAGAACATCTTCGAGTGGGTGACGAGCTCGGCGTGAACTTCCAGCCCGATAACGCCTTCGTAGTTCATCATATGGTCAGGTGTGCTCAATCCGTGTAGAAGTAAGGACGCAATTCGTCTTCGGAAATATAGCGTGTCGCTTGTCGCAAAATAGCGCGCGTCGTACCAGTGTCCAGTTCGGCATGATTGGGAACCGTCAGCGGTCGCCGTAATTTAGGCATAGGCTGGTTCCACTTCCATCGTCACCACCACCATGGGCCGAGGAGACAACCCCCATTGGCTTAGATCTTCGCCCGCTAATTGCAATTCCGCGGCCTCTTTAAGATTAGCGATCACCTGATCAAGTGTAGCACCTTGAGTTACGACTGGAACTTCAACACATTCTGCCACATAAC
>JAUQXC010000246.1 GCA_030834825.1 Thermoflexales bacterium | reverse complement strand
GGTCCCCACTGGGTGCAAATTCCGTGCCCGGCCGATTACAACAGCGAGGTCGGGGTGGTCAAGCAATGGGAGACGACGCAAGTGCCCGCCGGCTGGTCAGCCTGGTGGCAGCTGCCCAACAACAACTTCGATGATCCTAACTACTTCAACACCTATCCGCATTTTTGTCCGGACAGAAATAGTACCCCGGCTGGTTGCAAGGCCTGGCACAATCCTGAGTATCGTGACACGCTGGGTGGCCCGCAGGAAACCGGCCCGTCCCGCAAAGTAGCCGGCGACAATTCACAGAAGTATTTCACTTTCTATTCCGTGCATGAAGCCGGATTGTATCAGGTGGTGGGCGGCGTAAAGCCGGGCGATCGCCTGCGCTTCACGATCTACATGGAAGGTTGGTCAACCGGCACCAATGACCCTGACAAATCGGATCTGGGGCAGCGCATGAACCTACAGGTCGGCATTGATCCGACGGGCGGCAACAATCCTTGGAGTCCCAACATCATCTGGACGGAACCAGCCGAGAGCTTTGATCGGTTCAGTCAGTTTGCGGTGGAAGCCGTAGCAAAAAATAACATCGTTTCGGTGTGGACCAAGTCGCGACCAGAGATGCCGCTGCAGCACGTGGACGTGTACGCGGATGAAGCCAGCCTGACGGTCGTGCAGCCTGCCAAAGTCGCCAAAGCGCCGGTTAAATCGACCCGGCTAGTGACTTCGACCAAGATTATCACCAGCACACGCCTGATCACTGGTACGGACGGCATCGTCTATACGGCGCTTATTACGAAGTCGGTGGTTGTCACCAGGACGGTGGCGGTGGCGACGACCAAGCCGGTGACGACGACTAAATCGACCAAGCCGGTCACAACCACAACTAAGCCGGCGACTTTAACGCCAACCAAGCTGGTCAGCGGCACGCTGGCTATTCCCGCTTCGGGCACGTATACTGTGGTCAGAGGCGATACGCTCATCGCCATTGCGCGCCGTTTTGGTATTACGCCGTGGCGGCGGTTGGCTGAACTCAACAACTTAAAAGAGCCTTACAAGATAGAACCCGGACAAGTGTTGAAGTTGAAGTAACACCCTTGCAGGAGAGAAAGGCCGAAGCAGCACGCTTCGGCCTTTTTGTTAGGCGTGGTCGGTTGGAGCGATCGTCGCGGGCGCGCGTGCGGTTTCCACATCCATCAACGCGGCGACGGCCATCAGGGTGATAATCAAGCCCAGGTAGTTGTCGTTGAAGATGCGTGAGAAGAACTGCGAGATGAAGAGCAGCAGGGCGAATCCGGCGATGGCCGCGGGTAGGCCGGGACGTTGCCACTGTCGGCGGAGCAGACCGTAGGCCACCGGCAGCCCACTGGCGATTTGCAACACCCCAAAGGGGAACTGCGCCAGGTTCGAAGGCAGCAGCCCCAGTGAGACGAGCAGCATCCCAAAACTGAAGCCGCTGATCGGATAGCTGACCGCTGACGTGCCGTTCAAATAACTCACCGTATCATCCACGAAGGAGCTTGGATTTAGCAGGAACCATGGCGCGATGATCAACACCGTTAAGGCTGTCCAGATCAAGAACGGTTTCTGCACGCGCTTCACGCGTTCGCGCCAGGTCCCCCTCTGACTGAGATAGATGAAGTAAAACGGCACAAATACTACGGCCGGATGTTTGGTGCCGCAGGCCAACGCCAGCGTGATGGCCGAAGTCGTCAATTTTCCTCGCTGCAGCAGCGCCCACGTGAAGATCAACCAGCTCAACACCATCACGTCGTTGCGCCCTTCAATCAACGGGCCAATAAACAACGGGCTCAACCCCAGCGCCATGACCAGCAGCAAGCGCTTCTGCGGCTTCTGCGTCAAGCGTGTGGCCACGAACAGCATGGCGCTAAAGAAGATCAGATGCAGGTAGCGTAGGTCGAAGCCACTGCCCAGCACCGCCTGCCAGGGTAGGGGTAACAAGAACGTCAGTGGCAGATAGGCAAAGTGTTCCAGCGCCGGATTGACGCTGATGCCTTTGACATCGAAGGGCGCCAGTGCCATGGGCGTCTGGTGGTAAGTTTCGGCGTAGGGATTTTTTCCCGCCAGGACAAATTGCACGGCGGCTTCTGTTTGCAGCAGGCCATCGTGCGCGTGCAGATAGGACGCTGACTGCTGCCGCACGAGGATGTTCATTAACAGCGGCGCTAACGTGATCACGCCGCCGGCGATCAAGACGAGGATCCATTTGCCGCGCAGCACGCGGCGCTGCGCGCGTTCCGATCGGGCTGCGAGCAGATCCAGTGCGAAGTAGCTCATGACGGCGGCGATCAGCACGATGGTGGCCACCACGCTGCCTGGAATCACCGGCGGGGTGGGGATGATGAAACGCATGGGCAGGTAAGCGGCGCACAACAGCGCAAACACCAGTGCATCGATCGAGATGGGTGATTCCCCCTCTTTTGAGGCGAGCGGGTTCAACTCGGGAGCGGGGGGCAGGGGGTGAGGTTTTCCGCTCATGAAATGTAATCCTCGTGTGGGCGCGGCAACGCGGAGGTGGGCTGGGGAGCACGCGGCCACAACGCGCGAAACAGCAGGACGCTGCTGGCGCCGAATAAGGCTGTGCGCCCCAGGATGGCCGTGGCGATGATGGGCTGCCACTTCAGCACATCGGACAGCGGCCATTCGATGAAGAGCAGCAGCGTGAAGATCAACACCAGGCGCAGGCCGCGCTGATTGGGAAACGAGAGCAACAGGCAGGGGATGATCAGCATCGCCCACTGCGGGCTCCAGCCTTTGGACCACAAATGAAACAATAGCAGTGTCAGCGTAGTGAACCAGATGAAGTGCCGGGGATCGCGTTGATCGATCGGGCGGCGGAACAGCCACAGGAAGATCAGCCCAAAGAGGATGAGCCCGATGATGGCTGGAATGACCGGCGGATTGCCGTAGACCTGATAGGCCAGCTCCAGCTGAGTGCGCGTTGGCACATCACCTACGTCGCCTACACCCCAGTTGCCATCGATTAACGCCCATGGCGTCGCCCACGAAGCACGCGCTCCGTTGGCGGCCAGCGAAGCGATCGTCCACGCCGTGCCACCCTGGGCCACAAAGGGCACAAAGGCCAGCGCGAACACGACGGCGACGATGATCGCGTAACGGATGATCGGCTTGAGCGCGGGCCACAAAAAGCGCGCGACCGATCCGATTAGGAAGACCGGTGTCAGCTTGACCAACATGCCCAACGCCAGTGAGGCTGCCGATGCCGCCCGTTTTTTGGTGATGACCCCATATACGGCAAGCAACGTAAAGAACACGAAGTTGGAGGTCTGGCTGGCGTTCCAGTAAAACAGCGGCACACTCAAAGCCGAGTAGACCCAGCCCAGCCAATTGGCTCGCTCCATGTCCCACACCCGTAGGGTGATGCGGTGAATCAAGATCAGCACGCCCGTCTCGAAAATGAGCATGACTAAGCCCAACAGCCGCGCGAAGAACTGGTAGGTCGGCGTGGTGAGATCACCAGCAGGCATAACCGAGCGTACAACGCTGTACACGGCCTGTGATGTATAAGCCTGCAGTGGTGGATGCTCCGACCACGAATTGATGAAGGGGTAGTAACCTTGTTCGGATAGCCGGGCAACGCGGTAATAGTGTTGAAAGTCGGTGTAGGCGTTGAGCAAGCCCTGCGGCGTGTACATCAAGAGAATCGTCACGCGCAGAATCACAAACAACGTGACGATGGTTTTCAACTGCGATGCTGACGCGGGCGCGGCTGAGGTGTTCATTGCGCAGGATTATACCATTTGAAAAAAGGGCACAGATTATGCCTTCACCCTCGGCAGCCAGAACGCCATCAACAACGCGGCGATCAACGCCAGTGATCCGCCAAACAAAAACGGCGCCGAGGGACCAAAGCCACTCCACGCGCCGAGGCCCTGCCACAAGGCGCCGGCGATTACCGAGGCGGGAACCGCCAGTAAGCCGATGACGGCATTGTACGTGCCGTAGGCCGTGCCGCGTAGATTTTCAGGAACCAAATCGGCGATCAGCGCGTTGGCCGAGCCGTAGGCCATGCCGTAGAACGCGCCATACACGGCCATCAACGCCCACGCCTGCCACGCGGTCTGCGCCAGGCCAAAGCCCAGGTAGATCGCGGCATATAACAGCCAACCGCCAATGATCAACTTGCGCCGCCCGATGCGATCGGACAACGATCCGGCGGGTGTGGACACCAACGCGTAAACGAGATTGAACGTCGCCATCATGCCCAACACGCCCAACACGCTGAGGCCCAGGTTTTGCGCGCGCAGAATCAAGAAGGCATCCGACGAGTTGCCCAGTGTGAACACGCCCACGATGATCAGGAAGACCATGAATGGTTTGCCCAGCGATCGAAACGCAAATTTGGGCGCGGCACGTTGTGTCTGCACGGCGACCTCTTTCGCGCCGAACATGAGGGCGATCACCGCCAGCAGCGCCGGGATGAAACTGATCAGCGCGATGGTGCGGAACGTCTGCTCCTCCAGCGCCGTATTGCCGGCCTGAGCCAGGGCTACCACGATCAAGGCGATCAACACACCGAGAAATGCCCCGGCGGTATCCGCGGCCCGATGAAAGCCGAAGGCCAACCCGCGCTGCTGCGGTCCGATCGAATCGGCGATCAACGCGTCGCGCGGCGCGGTGCGGAGGCCCTTGCCCACCCGATCGAGCCAGCGGATCCCGGCAACCGCCTCCCACGTTACGGCGAAATAGAAGAACGGCTTGGTCAACGCCGACAGCGCATAGCCGATCGCCGCCAGCGATTTGCGTGCGCGCATTTTATCGGACAGCCAGCCGGAGAATAACTTTAGTACGCTGGACATGGCCTCGGCCACGCCGTCGATCACGCCGATGACGACGGGTTTGACGCCCAGCACGTTGGCCAGAAACAGCGGCAGCAGGTTGATCACCATTTCGCTGGAGACATCCATGAGGAAACTGGTGACGCTGACTGCCCACACATTGCGCGGCAATCCTCGCACAGAAGGTTTTGCTTCAGGGTCCGAGAGAGTTGTTGATTCAGAGGTCATGTTCTATTACGCCTCATTTCGTCTAATCCAAGCTGGCGGTTAGAAACCCGGTTTCTTTATTTACCCGGCGATGTTCACGCCGATCAAGCGTCCGATCATGAAGGTCACGGCGGCCGCCGCCAAGCCGAACAACATCTGCCGCGTGCCGGAGTAGAGCACCGAGCGACCAGTGAAGAGCGTGATGACCGCGCCGATGGCAAACAGGCCGATCGCACCGCAGACGGCGCTGACCACGATGGCCGGGCCGCCGCTGAGGAAGAAATAGGGAAACAGCGGAATAATCGCGCCGACGGCAAACAGCAGGAACGAGGTAATGGCCGCCTCCCACGCCGAACCGCCCAGCTCTTCTGGATCAATACCGAGCTCGTCGCGGCTCAAGGCTTCCAACGCGCTTTCTTCGCTGCTCATCATTTGCCGCGCCAGCTGCCGCGCCGCCGCTTCTTCCAACCCGCGAGCTTGATAGATCAGCGCCAGTTCTTCCGTTTCTTCTTCGGGGTTCGCCGCGATTTCTTCCTGCTCGGTTCTGATCTGCTTCTGATATAACTCACGCGAACTCTGCACGGAGACCCACTCACCTAATGCCATGGAAATGGCACCCGCCAGCAGGCCAGCGATACCGGTCAACACGATGGTGCTATTGCTCACCTCCGCGCCGGCCACGCCCATGATCAAGCTGAAATTGGAGACGAGGCCATCATTGGCGCCCAGCACTGCCGCGCGCAGCGCATTGCCGCCCGCCGAGCGATGCCGCCCCTCCAACTGCGCGAGCGCGGCGCCTTCCATGCCGCCGCGTGTCGTCTGACTGATCGTATTCAATAGCATGGCATGCGATCGTTCCTGCTGCGCCATGCCGTCGGGCGCGCCTGATTTCAGATAACCTTGATCGCCCCGTTTTTCCAGGGCCGTCATGGACGGCAGCACGGCACCGGGACCAAAACGGCGCGCGGCCCAGATCAACGCGCGGGTGCGCCAGTCGAGTTTGGCAGACGGCACCGGCGCCTGCGCCGCTTTCAACTTCTCAGCCCAGGTGGTGACGTGTGCTTCTTCGGCGGCCGCCAGACGCCGATAGACCTCGGCAATCTTGGGGTTCTTTTCCACTTCGGCTAACACGCGATACAACGCCGCACTATTGCGTTCGTCGCGGAGAAACTCAAGATATTGTTTTACTTTGGGATCAGTCATGCGGGAGCCTCTGCGAAAGGATGATCGTCATTGTACACCTGATGCCGGAGGTCGTCAGTTAGCGCTCCGCAGTGCTCTCACCGCACTCCGCAGGACGTGTTCGTTGACGCTCCCATACCCGCGTGCTACAATCGTTTCACGAGGGAAGACCATGGCACACGCTCAGCGCAGAATTTATCTCGATCACGCGGCCACCACACCGGTGGATGTGCGGGTGTTGGAAGCAATGCAGCCGTACTGGGCGGAGCATTTCGGCAACACCTCTTCCATTCACTCGATTGGACGTGAGGCGCAGCGCGGCCTGGATCAGGCGCGCCAGACCGTCGCCGAGGTGTTGGAATGTTCGCCACAGGAGATCGTGTTTACCGGCTGCGGCACGGAGAGTGATAACCTGGCGCTTCGGGGTAGCGCGCTGGCAGCGCGTGAAGCGAAACGCGGCAAGCATATCATCACCCTTCCGATCGAGCATCACGCCGTGAGCGCGACCGTCGAACAGCTGCGCGACCTGCACGGCTTCGAGGTAACGTTCGTCGAAGTCGATCAGTACGGCATGGTCGATCCGGCCGCGATCGGGCGAGCCATTCGCCCGGACACGATCTTGATCAGCGTGATGTATGCCAACAACGAAGTCGGCACGGTGCAACCGCTGGCCGAGATCGGAACGATCGCACGCGCGCATGGCCTTCCCGTGCACACCGATGCGGTGCAGGCGGGCGGGCAGTTGAATCTCAACGTCGATCGCTTGAAGGTCGATCTGCTGGCCTTGTCAGCGCACAAATTCTATGGACCTAAAGGCGTGGGGGTGCTGTACGTTCGATCGGGCACGGAACTGCTCTCGGCCTTGACGGGCGGCGGGCATGAACGCGGCCGGCGACCAGGCACCGTGAACGTCGCCGAGATCGTCGGACTGGCGACGGCGTTGAAATTGGCGCAAGAACGGCGTGAAAGCGAGAATGCGCGCGTGGCCGCGCTGCGCGATCAGCTGGTGACCGGCGTGTTCGAACGCATCCCTGAAGTACAATTGACGGGACATCCGACGCGGCGGCTGCCCAACAGCGCGTCATTCGCCTTCAAGGGTGTGGATGGCGAGACGTTGTTGATGGCGCTCGATCTGGAAGGCATCTGTGTGAGCACCGGGTCGGCCTGCACGACCGGTGAAGCAGAACCCTCACACGTGCTCACGGCCCTGGGCCTGGAGCGCGCGTGGGCCATCGGTTCGCTGCGCATGACGCTGGGACATTTGACGAAGCCCGAGGATATTG
>JAUQXC010000245.1 GCA_030834825.1 Thermoflexales bacterium | reverse complement strand
CGCAGGCCAAACGTGAGCGCCGTCGACAAGCCGATCGCAATACCGAGGATGGTCATCCCTGCTTCAAACATGGTGTTCTCCTTAAACATGGTGTGAGACGGCAGACGGCCGTCGCGCGCTGCTCAGCAGCGTCGAAAACATGGTGTGGGCAACGGCGATCACGTGATCGCCGGACATGGCGTGGACGGCAGGCGAGGAGGCGCTACCGACCGAACAACCGAGGTGGATACAAGGTCAGGCACGTGGGATGACTGGAACGTCATCAGGTGGATACCAAAGAGGTAAATACACAGTGCTGCACGTAGAGGTCAAGATAGGTATCAAGACCCAGGTCGAGAGAGAACTCAAGGCTCATCAAAAAATGAGCAATGAGAACCAGAAGAATAAATGAAGCCCCCTGCAGCAGGGGCTTCAATGTCCCCTGCTGCAGGAGGAACAGCCGAAACTTATCTAAACCAATCTAACTTCTCAGCTCGTTAAAAGAAGGCCAGCGACTGAAACGTAGTCACATTGGTGGCCCTGAGAATGGCGGCTTGAATGCTGGTAAGCGTGAGCAGCGATCTACTCTTCAGACAGAAGCGTGGTCGATGCGCGGGCGGAAGTCAAAGGAATCACCAACGCCTCGTCGGCGCGTTCGATCGTCCGGCGATCCCAGATCAGCGCACGCACCTCACCCTCCCGCGCCTCCACACGCACAACCGCCAGTTCATGCTCTGGGTCCATGACGCCAGGCAGAATTCCCGGCTTCGGCACCACCACTTCGATATCCTCAGTGAAGAAGATCAACACCGCTTGCGTACAGCCTTTATCTTCCGGGCTAGACAGCGTGTGGCGGAACGGTCGGGGGAGGTCTGTGCCGACGCCGTGCGGTAAGGCGCCAAAACGGCCAGCGCGGCATGAACCCAGCCACGTGTTCCCCGGACATTCGGTGGGGGATGATCGACGGTCTCACCCAAGTCCTCTAGCACCTTATCAAGCATATTGGCCGCACGTCGAATCGAGTCAGCCATGCCCCAGCGCTGAACAGTTAAGTCGTCAATCCCAAAACGCGCCCGCAACGTGCTAGCCTCGGTCGGAGATAGTTCGCGCCAGCCCAGCGGCAGGCACTGGTGCAACACGCCATCGATCTCGACGACATCACCTACTGACAGTATGAAATGAGGCAACCGTGTTTAGGCGTTGTCCACGATGGACTGCGACTTGCGCCGCGCGATAACCCAACCACGCTCGGATCATCTCAGCCTTCGGAGTGGCACCGTGCACCTGGTGCGCCAGCCGTTCACCGCAGGCTGTGTCGAGCTCATTCCAGACACGCTGCGGGATGCGCTGGCCGGTGGCGCACAATGTGAGCCAGCGATCGAGGGCCTGGGCGATCGGGTCGAGTAGCACGCCAGCTGATTGGGGCAGAGAGGTTTTCACCGGCCGGCTTCGCTGAGTGTGAGCGGCATGAGCCGCAGAGGAAACACGGCGCTTCATCCTGCCCCCTCTTCTTCCTCGGCGTTGCTCACACAGGCCGCACAGCGTCCCTCGTTTTCTGCGGCGCAGTCAGCACACAACACCGCGCCGCAAGCGGGACACGTTTGAGAACAGGCCCGGCCGCTGGTCAGGCAGCCGTCGCAGCAGTCATCACCTTCTATCTCGTCGTCCAGTTCTTCGTCAAACTCAGCGGTGTCTTCATCAGCGAGGTCATCGTCGCCCAAGCGCTGGAGATCGGCCAGCGTGTCGCGCATTTCCTGCGCGGCGTTGTAGACCGCGGAGGACAGATCGGTTTTGCTATTCGCCATCAGGTTCCCCACCGTCTCAACCAACTCGCTCAGCATCCCGGCAGCAGTCGGGCCGAAGTCGGCCTCGACCATGCGCTTGAATTCATCCAGAGTCATTGTTACCTCCTGCATCCCTGGAGAGCGTGGTGAGCGCTCTCCAGGTCCATTTAGGCATCCACGTTATATGGCGTCCGGTGCACCTGCACGAACGCCTCGCGTGCTTCATTGGAAGAGAACGCCGTCGCCACCTCGGCCTGATAAGCAGCCCGGTCAGCCAACAGCTGGTTCAGCCATCTTTCCCGCGCCGCCCGCAACCGGATGACGCGATACTCGAAGTAGTGAGCGTGACTGTTAAAGCACTCCCACCGCTCATCCACGGCGCGCGTTTGACCCGCGCAGATCGGACACCTTTCAAAGGTGATGTGCTTGAGCGTGCGGCCCTCCGGGGCCGGCAGTCCGCCAGCTTGGAGATAGGTCTTAACAGCGCACACACCCTGGCAGTTGGGCGCACCACAATTGCAGGTGCGATCCTTCAAGACCAGGTGAAAGCGCGGCGCACGGCGCGGACCGAGATCGACTTGATACCCGCCGGTGATCAACATGACGAGCGGATACTTCGCTGCCGGGACCACGGGCGGCCAGGTCGCCCGTCCATTGAATTGCGTCGTCAGTGTTTGGAGCATAATGACCTCCTCGGCATCATGGTGAAACGGCAAAAGCCGGGGTCCAAGGATCTCCGGCTTTCGGGTGCATGGTGCTACTCAGGTGTTGATGTTTTGATCTGAGGCAGGTGGCTTAGAAGGGAATGTCCCCCTCTTTGCCGACCGGTACATCATCATCAGCGGGTTGCTCGCTCCTGCTGGCATTGCCGTTACCATTGCCATCGGCCATCAGCGTGACGGCATCGGCCCACAACGTCGTCCAGTATTTCTTCTGGCCGTGCTCATCCTCGCGGCTCGTGGTCTTCAACTTGCCCTCGACGAGGACGCCTTTGCCTTTCTTGAGATACTGGACAAGATTTTCCAGGCCCTCACCCAGCTTGGCGACGTTGAACCACTCGGTGTGAGTGTTCTCACCATAGCCGGTCGTGACCGCCAGCGAGAACTTGGCCAACGGCTTGCCGGATTGTGTGTAGGTGAGCTCCGCGTCACGTCCAAGATTGCCCAGAACGACAAGGCGTTGATACCCATTCTTTTGACCCATCGTGCGCCTCCTAAGAATCGTGGTGAGCGATCGGGATAGCCTGAGTGGCCACCCCGATCGCCGGATGTCTGCTCGCGGTGATTAAGCCGCGATCGCGGCCGGTTTCGCCTTGTATTGCGTATACCAGGCCTTGAGTGAAGCGGCGTTAGTCGGCGGCAGTCCGTTATTGTGTGACACGAAGAGGTCGTAGACCTTGCGCGTGTCCGGATTGTCCGGCGTGAGGGTGAAGTCGCGATACATCTTCTTCCACACCCGCAGGGCATCGGGTGAAGCCGGAACCGCACTATGAATCTGGCGGTATTCCTCAAAAGTCGCGCACTCGACCTTATTCAACGAGAGCGGTGTGCCGTCGCCGTAAAACATCGACTGCACTTTTTCCGCGACTTTGGCTGGCGCGCCGGCAGCCACCAGGTCGCCGTCATCACGGCCTAACGCGCGTTTGCCCTGCTCCAGCGTATCGGGGGCAACCGGACGCAGCCGCTTGAACTCGTTGTCGAAGAAGCCTTTGACGACCGCCGCTTCCATCTCTTTGCTCAACATCGGGCGGAAGCAGCAGCCCAGATCGCCCGCGCAACCTTTCAGCGCGTC
>JAUQXC010000244.1 GCA_030834825.1 Thermoflexales bacterium | reverse complement strand
ATGGCGTTGATGACGATCTGGACGGTGGGTAACACCATGCTCACGATGTTGGCGGGCTTGCAGAACGTGCCGACTGAACTCTACGAAGCCGGGCGGGTCGACGGCGCCAGCCCATGGCGTTCGTTCTGGAATATCACGGTGCCGATGATCTCGCCGGTGATTTTCTATAACTTGATTCTGGCCTTCATCGGGTCGCTGCAGTATTTCGTCGGTGCGTTCATCATCGGCAATGGGCGCGGTGATCCTAACGGCTCTACGATGTTCTACAACATGTATCTGTACAAGACGGCCTTCTCGTTCCTGGATATGGGCTATGGCGCGACCCTGGCCTGGGTGCTGTTCTTCATCGGTCTGGCTTTGACCATTTTTCTGTTCAAGGTCCAGAATCGTTGGGTCTATTACGCGAGTGGAGATCAATCATGACCACAACTACGGCTACCTCTCCCGTTCGTTCGCGCAATACGGTTAACTGGGCCGCCAAGCGCCGCTGGCGCAACTTCACAGCCGTAGCCGGGGTGACCCTGTTAGGCCTCATCGTTTTGCTGGCTTTCCTGATGCCGCTGGGCTATCTCTTCCTGACGTCGGTTAAAGACTTGCAGCAGATCCAGGATCCGAACGCGCCCTTCCTGCCTTCACGCACGGTAAACTACACTTATGAGGGTAAAGAGTATCCATTGGTGGAAGTGCCTGTTGACGGCGAGATCAAGCAGTGGGCGTTGATCAAAAGGGCGAAGGTCAGTCAACTGCTCGACCCTCAAAATCCAGACCAGGGCCTGATTGAATGGACGGGATCTGATCCCAGTGTGGCGCAGCCCTGGCGGCAGCTGAAGCCGGTGTATCGTACCGAACCGTATTTGGGGAACTTTGCCGCCGCCAACGAGGCCATCAACATCTGGCGTTTGTTGCGCAACACCTTTATCATCGCCGCATTGGGTACAGTCGGGACGGTGATCGCTTCCACTTTCGTGGCCTATGGTTTCACCCGCTTCAAGGTTCCGGGCAAGAATGTCATCTTCATCATCTTGATGGCGACCATTATCCTGCCCAGCCAGGTCACCTTGATCCCGACGTATGTGTTCTTCCGCACGATCGGGTGGGGCGGCACCTGGTGGCCGTTGATCATCCCCCACTTCTTCAGCAATGCTTACAATGTCTTTCTGCTGCGGCAGTATTTTATGAGCATCCCCAAGGAGTTGGACGAAGCCGCCTGGATCGATGGCGCCAGCCCGTTCCGCACGTTGGTCTCGGTGATCATTCCGCAGGCGTGGCCGGCGCTCACCGCGGTGGCCATGTTTCACTTCTTCTTCGCGTGGAATGACTTCTTTGCGCCGCTGGTCTATCTGGCCGGTAATGAAGAACTCTATCCCATCGCCGTGGGGTTGACTCAGTTCAACAATGCCTACGGTTCACAACCGGGCCAGTTGATGGCGGCGACGCTGATGGCGATTGCCATCCCGGTCGTCATCTTCTTCATGGCGCAGCGCCAGTTCATGCAGGGCATCGTCGTCACCGGAGTCGAGAAATGAGGCAAAGGCTGAAGGAGGCGCCGGGCGGCCCGCCAACGCGAGAAGTTGGACACGGGCAAGGCGGAAGGCCGAAGGATTTATATTTTTTCATCCTGCGGCCCTCACTCTTCAGCTTTTTACTGCTACTCCTGGCGGCCTGCGCGATCGCACCGGTTGCGCCGACCCCCGTTCCGACGGAGACCGCGCCGCAGCCCATGCCCGGCGCGCTCTTCGTCAATGCAGCCAACTCGATCGGCCCCATCAGTCCCTTCGTTTTTGGCACCAACTATGGGCCATGGACTTTCCTCAACCCGGGTGCGCGGCCTAAGGCGAAGGAAGCCGGCCTGACGTTGATGCGTTATCCCGGCGGCAACTGGGGCGACCTCAACGATTTGATGGAATATCAACTTGACGAGGCCGTCGCTCTGGCCAAAGAGCTGGGCGCGGAGCCCGTCATCTGTGTGCGTCTGGCCCATGGGTCGGTGGACAACGCGGTCAACCTGCTGAAGTACGCCAATCAGACCAAAAAGTACAACATCAAATATTGGAGCATCGGCAACGAGCCGAGCTTGTTTGCGACGGGCGGCGCCAGCATCGATGGTTACGAAACGGTCCGCTTTAATCAAGAGTGGCGGCAGTTTGCCGAAGCTCTGCGCGCCGTCGATCCCGCCATCAAACTGGTGGGACCGGACACCCATCAATTTACGGCCAACTTCGCCTCCAATCCCAAAGATTTGAATGGCAAGGATTGGCTGGAAGAATTCCTCAAAGCCAACGGCGACCTGGTCGATATTGTGGCCGTGCATCGCTATCCTTTTCCCAAGGATATGCAAAACCTGATCCCGACCAAGGACGAGTTGCTGGCCAGCACCGAAGAATGGGATCAGATCATTCCCGCGCTGCGCAAACTGATCAAAGACACCACCGGCCAGGACAAACCGATCGGGATCATGGAGGTCAACTCCAACTGGGCCAACGTCAGTGGCGGCGAAGCCTCGCCGGAGACGTTTTATAATGCCCTGTGGTGGGGCGATGTGTTGGGCCGCCTGATCAAGCAGCGCGTGGAGCTGGTGGCTCAGTTTGTCTTAAGTACCGCGCCGGGCAGCGGCGAGTTGGGGTTGTTCGCGCGCGATGAGCCACGGCTCATTTACTATGTGTATCCCATGTATCGGCGTTTTGGCACGCAGCTGGTAGAATCTTCTACCGACCAAGCTCTCGTGTCCATCTACGCGGCGCTGCGTGCCGACGGCGCATTGACGTTGATGGTGATCAACCGCAGCGATCTGGAACAAACGCGGCCCGTGCAACTGCACGGCTTCACGCCCCACGGGGCCGCCGAGGTCTATCGGTTGGACGAGAGCCACAACGCCGAAAAGATCGAGTCGCAGCAGATTCACGACGGGGCCAAAATCACGCTGCCGCCGTATTCGATGACGCTGTACGTTTTGCCCTGATTTCTCACCGCAGA
>JAUQXC010000243.1 GCA_030834825.1 Thermoflexales bacterium | reverse complement strand
ATGATGCGCGTCCAATTCCTGGGGAGTCCCTTCAGCAGCGGATACCGCCGCGTCCGATCGAGCCGCTCCAACACTGATCGATCGGTCACCGTCACCGTGCGAATCTTGCCCCCCTTCCCCTTCACCTCGATCGTGCCGCGCTCGAAATCTATCTTGTCGAGCCGGGCGTGAATGGCTTCGTCGATACGTAGGCCGGCCGCGCCTTGCAGCCGCAGTACCTCGGCGGCCAGCGAATCACGCTCCGCCACATACGTGATGATCGCTTGCTCATGTGCAGGCGCATAGGAGTAACGTGGATTGCTGCCGTGTGGCACACTGAGATCTTCCGGCACGAAATTGTGCGCCACCCACTTGTCCAATTGCGCATACATGCCCAGCCGCCGGATCGACGTGATGTCCGTCGCGAGCGTGCGCGGCGACAAACCAGACACCCGCCGTGTATCGATATACGACGCCACCATGTGCGGAGTGATGTCGCGGACCTGACGGATCTGATAACGCTCCCGGCACCACTTGACGAAGTGAATACACGCGCTCTTATACCGCCGCTCGCTATTCCAGGCAAAGGTCTTCTCCGCCATCCGTCCAAAGCCGCGATGGGTCTCGCGCCAGGCCTGCCGCGAATGGCCCGTCCCTCGATGCCGGCGGAAGAGCAGCGACACTTGCTCCACTAAAGATCCAGACATGCGTTCCTCCTATGAGGTGTTGCCGCTAAAATTACCAGGCGCGGCGCGTCGTAGGTGTTCGCCACAACCGCGCACCAATCTCATGCTGTTTCTTCGAACGGCTTACTATGCAATTGTGGCGTTGAGGTTAGTTCGCGAGATGACGCACTTGGTGCATCGGTCTCGTAGGATCCCGTGTGCGTGGTCCGCCCGGAGCCTGGAAACTCCGTCACGTAAGCGCCCGAGGCGCTAGGTAGAGAAAGGACAAACTCGTCGTGGTGTCTGCAGGTTGTGCAGGCTCGTCATATGTAGATTGTCACTCGCGCGAGAATCGAATGCTGGCGGTACTCAGCAATTTCGCGCACTGCAAGAGATGGGCAAAGAGCCGCATCACAAAGTAAGGCAATCTTATCAAGAAGATTTCAGGGTTGTCAATAGAACACGCGGTTAATGTTTCATGAAAGACCACGATCACTCGACGCAGGTAAGGTTGTAACTGACGGCTTGCACTAAGAAGAATACTTCGTGGCCCGTCACTCATCAGCGAACAATTCCCCACAATCGAATCGTGCCATCCTCCGAGCTTGACGCGATGAGCCGCCCATCTGGAGAAAGGGTTACATCGTTTATCGAGCTGAGATGACCCTGAAGAGTGCGCAACATTTTGCCACTGTGTAAATCCCATAGCTCAATCTGATTGTCCGCTTGCCTCTGATCGGCAGAGCCGATCAGAGGCTGCCAACCTGGAGCAAGGGTCACTGCGGACTGTGACGTGGGTTCACCATTCAAGCCCCGCAACTGCACAACTAAGCGCGGCTCGGGTGTCGTGGTGTACTCAATCGCCACGAGCTGCCCGTCTGGCTGGAAGGCCAATCTCAGCGCATGCCCTGAGGATTCCCAGTGCTGCAATAGCTGGCCGTCACTCGTTTGCCACAGGTAGATGTTCCGCCCCAGGGATGCGGCCAGAACCTGATCATCTGATCGAAAGGCGATGACGCCCGCGGACTCCGGCAATCTCTGTTGATCGTCCAACGTGCGCAGCAACTGCCCATCCTGCACTCGCCATAGTAGGATCGTGCCATCCATCGATCCGGCCGCCAGTATTTGGCCATCTGCGGAGAACGCGATCGTGGTCACGACTTCCGGCTGTTCCAATGTGAAGAGCAGCGCGCCATCGCTCACCCGCCACAGTTTCACCTTATCGTCCCCCTGCCCTGAACCCGAAGCAAGGATCTCACCGTCTGGAGAAAACGCGATAGCGGTAATGACAGCCCAACTTGCTTTAATCTCGCGAGACACCACCCCGTCGCTCACTCGCCAGAGACGAACCATTCCTTGCCAGTCTCCGGCTACCAGAGTTTTGCTGTCGGGCGAAAAGGCCAGGCTACTCACACCGCAAGGTCCCTGCGCGAGTCCGCAAACAGCGAATCCTTCAATCCTACCAGTCAGCAGGCCAGTGTCCACTCGCCAAATCTGGACGGTGCCATCTCGTGAGCTGCCGGCCACAGTTCGACCGTCTGACGCAAATGCCAGACTGAACACCCTATCCGTATCTTTGTGTTGTGAGAAGTCATGCAATAGTGTGCCAGTCCTGATGTCCCAGAGACGCACTTTTTGATCGAGATAGTTTGGATCAGAGAGATAGCCCGGACCAGCAGACGCTAAGATATTCCCCTGGGGCGAAACGGCAACAGCCACGCCTGTGTGATCTATGGTACGCAGTAACGTGCCGTCACTTACCTGCCATAGGCGTACGGCTGAATCGCTCCAAGAGACCAAAGTTTGTCCATCGGGTGTGAATGTGACCTCATTATCGCCCTCTGATCTGGCTAAGGTTCGTAGGAGTGTCCCATTCTCTGCTCGCCAGAGTTTTATTGCCCCCCTATTCTTGTTGCTGAAGCCACCGTTTGGCCATCAGGCGAAAAGGCCACATGGGTAATGCCACACGCGGTATCAATGCAGGAACTGGCACCCACGTCTAAAGTGTGTGACACCGTTCTGTCGCTCATACGCCAAAGTCGCACGGCGTCGTCGCTAGCTCCTGAAGCTAAAGTCTTGCCATCGGGTGAAAAAGCGAGACTCGTGACATTGTAGCTCTGTCCTGCCAGGGTGTCTTGCAAAACGCCATCACTCACCCGCCACAACTGTATCGGGTTGTGAGGATAACGACTCCCAGCTGCCAATATCTTTCCATCAGGCGAGAAAGCCAGGCACGTTATCCATAACCCGGTATCGATATATTTCACTCTGGCCAGAGTATCTGTATCATAGAAGTAGATGCCTATTGAACTGGCCACGGCCAACATCTGCCCATCGGGAGAATAGACAATTGAGCCAATAACGGCCTCGTCCCACCGAGAGAGTTGTGTCACGCGTGTCACGTTCTCGGTGGAGATAGATTCCTCGACTTGCGGCAGTGGTGTGCCGGACAGGGTCAGTGGCGGTGCCGGCATTGACTCGCAGGCTGTCGCAGATAGTAATAAAGCGAAGAGAGTGAAGAGGATTTGTCTTATCCAAGAAAGTCGCATAGGACCTCAGCTTGTTGCTAAACAATAATGGCCCATCTTCCACCTCTTAGGGCCAGTGAGCATTTCCTGAAAGACGGTATCATGCCCGTCGTGTTTAGTACTGTTTTGGCCTTCCCCTAATGCCTGTAATGAGAAGGTTATCAAGCGCGATTAAGGCAAGATCAGTGGGAGGATTAATCGTTGAAAAGATGGAGTGAGGATCACGAATGGACCTATCCTCGTTAACTTCTTCTTCATCCGTTTCTTCTTTTCCTGGTTTAAAGGACGTCCTTGTTCACGCTCAAAACCAATCCATTACACTCAGCAGCAGAGTCGCAGATAGATCAACGGCCGAGGTTGACCAGGTGCCAACTTCCGCCACCATTCGTGCTCTTGAACACGTCACCACTAAATGTTCCTACATAGAGAGTAGTCGGAGTTATGGGATCAATCGCCAGGGGATAAACATCGACATTGGTCAAGCCAACATTGGTCACACTCCAAGTCCCACCGCCGTCCGTGCTCTTAAGTACGCCGCCATTTGTTGTCGCGTAAATAGTAGTCGGTGTAATGGGGTCAATCGCCAGAGCACGGACATCGGCATTCAAGCCCGTTTTATCTCTTTTCCAGATTTCACCGCCGTGTGTGCCTTTGAAGATGCCCATGCCCAGAGTTCCCGCATAAATAGTAGTCGGCGTCATGGGGTCAATCGCTAGGGCACGAACATCGGTGTCGGGCAGGCCAGTGTGGACCTTATTCCATGTCCCGCCGCCATTTGTACTCATGAATATGCCACTGTGATAGACTGCTGCATAGAGCGTGGTCGACGTTACCGGGTCAATTGCCAGGGCAAAAACAAAGTGGACCTCGTAGTCTTCTTCGATCAGACCCGTGTTGGCGGCATTCCAATGTCCGCCGCCATCAATGCTTTTGAACACACCATAGTCTGTTCCTGCATAGAGCGTGGTCGGCGTGACTGGGTCAATCGCCAGCGCCCTGACACCGGGGCGCATGCCGCTTGTCAGGCCAGTGTTGGCAGCGCTCCAATGCTCGCCGCTGTCCGTGCTTTTGTATACGCTGTTATTGATTGTTACAACATAGAGGATGGATGGTATCGTTGGGTCAACCGTCAAGACGTAGGCATAGGTGTCGTTCAGTCCGGCGTTGACCATGCTCCAGGTCTCGCCACCACTCGTACTTTTGAATACACCCCTGCCAAAGTTCCCCGCATAGAGAGTGGTTGGCGCCGTCGGTGCAATTGCCAGGGCGTCAATGGGTCTGCGTGCAGGAGTGGGGCTTGTTCGAACACTGGCACCAGCCAAGCTCCACCAAAGAACTCCCAAGAGCATCGTCAAAATAGTCAAACCTGCTCCCGCCCAGTTTCCAATTTTTCGTTGCCGCGCCGTTTCAGCAGGCGGCAGTCTCCCGGGTTTGACGTTTGACAGGAAGGCAACGATAAACAATCCAATCGGCCCGCCACTCAGCAACCACAAGAGCCCATTATAGCCTTTCCAATAGGCAATGGCGGCAGTGGCGAAACAGCACAAGAGAGCAAAGAGCAGTAGCGTAGTTTCTTCCATGAGTAAGACGCCCGTCTTGCACCAGCGGCGACAACGCACGAGTTCTCTGTGTACTCCCTACATCCTCTGCAGGCAGCGCCGGAGCAGTTCAACGCCGCCTGCAAGTTTTCCACGATCTCGATGGCAAGCACATCGGGATTGGGCAGATTGGCCGTATCTTCCAGCGATTCATCGCGCAGCTGGAAAATGTCGAGGGAGCCATGTCATGGGCTAGTTATCTGCCCTCCCCACTCATAAAGACAAGGCCAGAATCACCGTTGTAACAGAAGAGGCCTCGAGGCTAGCGCTCTCCTAAATCGCCCTCTTACTTCCTGATATTGTTCAACAGGATCTACTTGCCTTTACTACGATACTGCCAGAAATCCCAGCCATTGATTGAGTCACCAGTGGCCACACGGATGATGTTCCCATGGGTACATCAAATCTCGAGTTCAATTCTCCCCACTGAAGGCCAAGGCCCGCGCATAAGCCATCCTCTCGCGCACGGCCTCAGCTGGCTGCCGAACCAGTCGTTCGAGTTTAGCCAGATCCACCGGCCTCAACCCCACCACAGCGCGCCCGGCTCCCAAAGGATCCCTAATCTCGACGCGGGCCTCACGCGCTCCCGGATCAAGTGTCGGATAGAGGATCGTCGCTCGGCCCCCCCCTGCCCTTGGCTCAACGCATAGATCGCCAACTGATAGAGCATGTCGCGCGGCAACTCTTGCCGCCACCAATCTCGCTACTTGGCATCTAGCGGCGCCACCATCTTGGTGCCGCGCAGCACGACAAA
>JAUQXC010000242.1 GCA_030834825.1 Thermoflexales bacterium | reverse complement strand
GTGTGACTCCGACTTCGTGCGGCGCAGACGGGTGTTGATCAAAACCACCGATCAGTAGTACACTGGCGGGCAGCGAGCTTGAGCAGGTTACAGGCGCGTTCGCTCGCCAGTGTCGTTTTGTTCAATCATTCCAGCCGTTACTTGCCTCGGGTAAACCATGAAACGTTCGCTCTCGTTCACCACCGCGATTCTGGCCGCCTTCCTGGCGTTGTCGTTGCTTGCCAGCACCGTCCGCTCGGAGCCGTTAACCGATCGGGGTGGGCCAGCCCCGTTACCCGCTGTTATTAGTCCTGAACGTGCTCCGCTCTCCACCGACGTTCAGGCCAGGACAAGTGGAATCCAATCCACGGCAGAATTCAGCCTGACGCGGATGGTCACGGCCACGATTGGGTCATCCACAGTGCCCTTAACCCCCGGCCTGAATTCGCGCTGGCAGATCAATATCATTATTCAAGAGCCACTCCCTGGCATATTTCGTTTACCCTCGGATGCCAGCGACATCACCGTCACGCTGGTCAATGGCGAATACAGCATTGACTATTCCGGGCCGACGATCTATGTCACCAACTCTCAGGGGATATATTACGAGTATCGTACTGATCAGCAGGCGCAGCGTTTTGGCAATCAGATATTGATCACACAGAGCTACCGCTTTAATCGCCCGCTCCATTACGTGGGCACGGTGATCTTCACCGATCCGTATCACTACCTGGGCTATGTCGGGTACGCGCCCACGCAGACCAATGCCACGCAGTTGCACTGGGATGCGTCTTTCACCCAGACACAACTGAATGAATTTAAGGCCGACACCTGGCTGGTGGATACAGGGCTCCCTGACATCAGACCCGACTTGGAAATCGCCACAGCTACCTTGCTCAGCCAACTGAATCACGTCTACGTCACGGCTGGCATTCGAAACAACGGCCCCATAACCGCCTGGGCCCCTGTCTACATTAACCTGTATGATCGGATTGCAGCCTCAGTGCCACCCACCGGCCCGCTGGATCTGGCGGACGGTTGGTGCACCTTATCGCCTTTCTCCTGGTGTGGAGGCGTGAATAATCCCCTCTCGGCCATCCCGTCGGGGCAGACGGTGATCTTTACAGCTCAACACGATCTACCGGCTGTCAATGGGGTACATGATATCTATTTGTTGGTCGATGCGCTAGGCACTGGCAATGCGCTAGGCGACGGTATAGATCAAGGCTTAAATGTGGAATCCGCCGAAAACAACAACGTCAAATTGGTGGGATCCGTCATGCGGTGGAGCGCTTTCGTTTTTCTGCCGCTGGTCAGGCGTTAACGAATCCCTTCACCATTCATCGGACAATGGCGACTGCGCCAACTGTCCAGCTAAACCACTTAATGAGGTAGCTAGCATGAAATCCCGTTTTTCTCAATGCTTCACTGTACGGTTCGTTCGCTTAATCACGCTGGGACTGGCGCTGGCTTTGTTGGCTGCACTCCCACGTTCAGGTTATTCAGCACCCCAGGCCACCACTCGCTATGTTTCGCCGGGAGGGGGCGATGGCAACGACTGTCTTACGCCCGACACGCCGTGCGAGCACATTCGGGAGGCCATCAGCAGGTCAGCATCCGGCGACATCGTCAACATCGCTGCAGGGACCTATGTAGAAGACAATCTTCAAATTGAAGATAAGAGTTTGACACTCCAAGGCCAGGGGGCTGCCACAACCATCATCGATGGCGATGGACAGGAACGAGTCCTGAATTTGAGTGACGATGATATATCTTCCCCTATGCTGATAATCGTCTCTGGTCTACGTCTGCAGAACGGTCACTCCGACTCGGGAGGTGTCATCAACAATGAAACGGCAGTTTATCTCACGATCGTGGACAGCGAGATCGTCAATGGTGTCGCCACGGGAGCCGGAGGCGGTGGCGGCATCTTCAATCAGGGCATCTTGAAGTTGATCAATGTCGTCGTTCGCGATAATACGGCCAATAGCGGTTATGGTGGCGGCATTTACAATTTGGGCCACGCCGATCTGAACGGGACCACGTTCAGAAACAATGTAGCTGCTCTGGGTGGTGGCGGCATTCGAAACACGAACCTCATGACGATTACGGACAGTCTGATCGGACCAAACAATAGCAGCCTGGGAAGCGGCGGTGGGGGTATTTTCAATACCGACCCCGATAACAGGGTGACTTTGGTCAACAGCACCATCCGTGACAACGAAGCCACAGCCTCGGTGGGGGGTGGCATCAACAACAACGGCTTCTTGATCAGCAGCAGCACCTTGATTACCGGAAATACGGCGACGCAGGACGGTGGCGGCATTTACAACGCCTCATCCGGCCAGGTCACCCTCAGTGGCGGCAGTCTGCGTGGCAATTCATCCACCTCCACGGCAGGTGGGGGCTTTTTCAATGGCGGCAGCGCGACTCTGACAAGCGTCGTCGTTACCACTAACCGAGCGGGGACCGGTGGTGGAGGCATCCACAATGCGGGGAATTTGTTTATCGACTCCAATGCGATTACCAGTAACACCGCTCAAGGACAGCCGGGTGGCGGGATCAATAACCAGGGGATCCTGACCCTGAACAGAAGCACCCTCGCCTATAATGTAGCTCTCGTGTCCCCCGGCGGTGGATTGCGCAATTCCAACTCGGCGTACTTGACAAACGTTACCATCAGTGACAACACGGCTGGCTCTGGCAGCGGAATTCAAAATACTGGCGGCACTCTTACATTCCAATTCAGTACAATCAGTGCGAATAGTGGCGCACCAGCGTTTAACAACGCCAGCGGCAGCGTCATTATAGGCAATTCAATTCTGTCACAAACCGTCGGCAGTGTTTGTGGTGGAAGCATCACTTCTGCGGATTACAATCTGGACAGTGGTACCTCGTGTGGATTCAGTCAGGTGCATGACTTACCGAGCACTAATCCGCAGTTGGGGCCACTCCGCAACAATGGAGGGGACTCACTCACACGCGCCATTGCCTTTGGGAGCCCGGCGCAAGATTCGGCCGTTACACCTTGTTCCCCGCCGACCGATCAGCGCGGCATTATCCGGCCACAACTCGGCTCATGCGATCGGGGTGCCTATGAGGTGGCTGGGTACACCAACCCCAATCCTTTGGATATTCCAGCCGGTCTATGCGTGACCAGCACTCTGACCATCGATGACCAATTCGCCATTGGAACTCTGTTGGCTGGCGTCAATCTCAACTATCCCAACCGCACGAACCTGACTATTCGGCTGCTGTCGCCAGGCACCAATCGGGTACGTCTGCTGGGGCCTGCTGCTACCAGCGGCCAGAATTTGGATACCCTGTTTGATGACAGCGCCGCTCAGGCTGTGCCGGCCGGAGATCAAAATCCTGCTTCTCCATTCTACGACAACACCTATAAATCAGCGGTACCGCTGCAGCAATTCCGCGGCGCCGGCGTTAAAGGAAACTGGAAGCTAGAGATTTGCAATGCGGGCAGCTCGACGGGCACGCTCAATCGCTGGGTCGTTGTCATTCCCGAGGTTGCGGACTTCAATGTCTATATGCCCATGATCAGGCGCTAATGGTAACTACTCAGTCGGCGCGTCATTCCCACACACTTTCGCCTAGCGCGTCGCCGGCACTCTGTGCCGGGTACAACGTAGCGGGAATCCAGAAGTTTGGTACCACGCTTGTTAGTCGTCGCTTGGATGCCCGATTCGCCTAATGTACGATGCCGGCAAGGTCAAATGGTTGCCCAGAAACGCCGTCACGACTATAATTGAATGTGACACTCCACTGATCCAACAGAAACTGGATTGCCGCCCATTGCCGCGCGGCCTTTTTTTGGGGGAGTTCAGTCAAAATCTTGTTTCAGTCTGTTACATGAGCTGTGCCTTCGGCATGTGGGACAGGAGCTGCCGGCCATGAAAAAGATCCTCATCGTTGATGACGACCCCGACATCGTGCGATTACTCGCCGCAGCCTTGCGCGAAGCAGGCTATGCGTCCCTGTCAGCGGCTTCAGCCATCGAAGGCCTGCGCGCGCTCTTCAACGAACGTCCCAACTTGATCTTGCTCGACGTGATGATGCCCGGCATGGACGGCTGGGAAATGGCGGCGCGGGTGCGCGAACTCTCCGACGTGCCGCTGATCATGGTCACGGCCAAAGACAGCGAGGTGGATAAACTACGTGGCTTCAATTTGGGCATTGACGACTATGTGACTAAACCCTTCAGTCTGCTGGAGCTGAATGCCCGCATCGAGGCTGTGCTCAGTCGGGCGGAGAAAGCCCGCCAGTCCAACACGCAGCGCCATTACGTATTCGGCGACCTCATCGTCGATCTCGATCGGCGGCAAGTGATGCGCGGTGATCGTCAGATCGATCTCACGCCCACCGAATTTCGGCTGTTACAGTGTCTGGTGGAGAACGCCAACACCGCCGTGTCCGAAGCGCGACTGCGTGAAACCGTCTGGGGAGCGCTGCGCGGCATCGACAGCGGTTACGTGCGGCGCTATATCTGGTTCTTGCGTCGTAAGCTGGAAAACGATGCGGCCCATCCACAATTGATCCGCACCGTGCGCAATTATGGTTATCGCCTGGAGATCAGTCAGGTCTAGCGTCGTCCATCACTCAGACACAACCGACCTTCCTGCGCACGCCGGAAGGTCGGTTTTATTGAACGACTTGATCTCTCAGCCCCACAACTCTAGCACAGCACACGCTGCATCAGCGCGTTCCTCAACGGCACAATAAGCGATGGCCTGACTCAACACTTCAGCTCTGGAATCCACATCGGCGATCTGCCGGGTTACCGCCAGAATCTCTTCGCGTAAGTCTGCTACAGCGTCTTCCAACGCAGCGGGCAGCAAACCGATCAAGGCCGTCGCCTGCAATGCCGGGTCGCCAATCGATCGGGCCGCTTGCCAGGCTTCCTGGAATGCCAGCGCGCGCTGATCATCCGGCAGATCGACGAGCAACACAGCTAACATCTCAGCCCGCCCCAATTCATCTTCGATTTGACGCGCCACCCTGAGCGCTTCTTGCAGCCCGATCGGCCTGGCCTCTACCGACAAGGTCCGGGCCACTCCGTGAAGCGCTGAGACACGCGCGGCTCGATCGGAAATGCGCCGCGCTTCGGCCCAGGCCTCTGCCCGTTGTTCACTCGTAAGATATTCTGCCACCGCGCCCAACAGTGTAGCCCGCAGCCATTCGTCGATCACGAGTGGAGCTGCTTGTAAGACTTGCAGCCTTAATTCATCGGACAGGCTTTCACTGTAGGCCGACAAAGTCAGCGCACGCGCGTAAGGCGTCCCGATCGATCGCGCTTCTACTATGGCGCGATCTTTTATCTCGTCCGGCAGAATCTGCGCCACTAAAGTTAAGGCGCGGCTGCGATGCCACTCATGCGGGATCAGCGCGATCGTTTCTAACACTTCTTCGGCCACAACCATTTTCTCTGCAGCCTGCAGGCGCACGAGAACAGGCACATAGGCGCGCACCCGCAGCCACGACTGAGCGATGGATCGTGCCAGCGTCAAAGCTTCGTCCAACACGGCGACGCGTTGATCGGGCGGCAGCGGATCGACCAAATAGCATAGCGCCCGCGCCCGCGCTCCTGCATCTTGCAGGCTGCGTGCGACCAGCCAGGCTCTGGGTAGATCGACTTCGCGCAGATACGGCGCCAGGCGCGCCAACACCCGCGCGCGCGTAAATTCAGTGGCAGACTGCTGTTCGCTAATCACGATCAATCAACCGTCCATCAAAGATTTTCTAGAGGGGTCAGTATCTTCTACTGGCCTCCTGCGTTCGCAACGGCCTAATAGATCCACGGACGTGTATAACTTGGATAAGTCGGCGTCAAACGCGGCAAGATAGTCGGAGGCAACCCCGTAATTCTTGCAGGTCCCTGTCGTTCAACAATCATCCGATATGTGGCCTGCAGCGGCACAGTGCCAAGATTTAAACCTAGAAAAGAGCCTAATGGGTACTTGTAGTCAATATGGACAATGACCCTGTCACCTTGTCCCCCCACGTCGTCACGCGGCAAACATCGTTCGGCCAATGAATCATAGGTAAATCCTGGTCGAGTGCTACAGACAACAACGCGCGCTGTTGTCGCGATCTTGTTACTTCTAAGATAGGACTGCGCCACATCATAGACCGTACGCAAACGCATCTCATCTTCTAAGGCATTCAGTTCTTTGCGGGACAACCGATAGAGTCTCTCGCAAGGTTGAGACTTAGGACAATTGGCGGGATCATATAAAAGCGTAACCGCATAACGTGCCGCTCCGCAGGCCGCTCGATCAATTGTTACCTGGGCAGTAACGAGTCGCGCAATCTCGATCAAGATCAGCACCAGCACAACTAACGCCACCAGGACAAGTCGCGCATGACGAAAGTGAGGCAAACGATGATGCATCATCAACCTCAATGAAAATGCAGCGTCCAGCCAGACGATAAACGACGGTCAGGCTGCTACTTCTTTTGAGCTCGCGCCCGACGCAAGGCTCGCGTTACGAGCCAGACCACTAAGCCCAGCGGCAGGCCGACCACCACCATCCAAATCAACACATCGACCAGGAAACGGACTGCGGTACCCCAAAAGCCCACGGCGCGCTCCACGGTCGCACCGGGCAACCATCCCGGAACAGGAGTCGGCGGCACGACTGGATTCAACGCCACGTTAAGCGTCGAGTAAGCGGCCCGATTCTCCAGGTATTCCATTCGGCCGGTGACTTGTTCGATCTGTTCCTGCAGGCGTCCTAATTCAGTGTTGACCTTCAGCGCTTCATCTACTTTTTCTGCTTTATCCAACAGGGCCTCGGTGCGCGCCGCTGTCGCCTGCACACCCTTCAATCGACCCTCCAGGTCCACGTATTCTTCTGTGACGTCTTCGCCCACGGCCGATTCCCGAATAACCTCGACGGCCAGCCCTTTCAACTTATCCAGCACAGACTGAAACCGCGCTACCGGGATGCGCAATTCCGCACGGGCCGATCGGGTAGTGCCATCCGACCACGCCTCGGACTTCGCCACGTAACCGCCGGCCTCGACAGCAATCGCCTTCACCTGCACCAAGCTCTCATCGGCTTGAGTAACGCGCAGTTGCAGATCGCCGTTCATCACGATCATCTGTTCGCGCCTGATCTGAACATTTACCGGCGCTGACGCGGCCTTTCCGCCCTCATTTTGTGCGGCCGCTGTTGGGGCGGGTGCCGCAATGGTCGGTGGCAGGCCCTGAATTCTGACCGTGCGATAGCGCTCGACGATGAGTTCCTGAGCTGCTTGTAGTCGAATTGATCCGGCGCCGGACCCCAAGAAGGCACCAACGAGGTGGTCAGCCGCAACATTCACCACGACCTTGTCACCCGGACCGCCGGCATCATCGTGCGGCAAACACTGTCCGGTTAGGAAATCGTAAGCATATTGAGCCTGACCGCTATCATCGATCCGGCTGCTGCAGGCAACGATGTGCGCTGCGGCCGAGACCTCTGTCCCCAAGGCGGCCCGCGCCACATCGTAGATTGAAGCTAAGCGCGCCGCATCCTCCAATGCCTCACGTTGTTCTTTGGGAAGTACCTTGCTGGAATCACATTGATCGCGGTCGGGGCAATGCGCGGGATTAAACAGCCCGGTGATGGCATAGCGCGCCGCCTCGTGCGCAGCACGACTGATGGACGACTGCGCCGCAATAAGTCGTCCTCCTTCAACAACGATCAACGCCAGCACGACGACAACCACGGCAACCAGCCACGGACGGCGCACTCGGGGCAAACGAGCAAACACGATCGGCCTCCTGACGGTCTGAGTAAGTTCCGCCTTGAGCATAGATCAACGCCGATCGTTCTGCAATCCTACTTCGGTAAGCTCACCGCCGCGCAGGCACGCCCATAACGAGTGCAAGACTTTCGCGCTTCACTCGCAGAATGTAGTTTTCGCTGTGACCCGCGCTAACTAATACGCCCCTTCACCCGACAACATCTTCGGCACAGTGCGCAACAGGATCTTCAGATCCAGTGCCGGTGACCAATTCTCGATGTAGTAAATATCCAGCAGGCACTGTTCATCGAAGCTCAACTGGCTGCGGCCCGAGACTTGCGCCAGCCCCGTCAAGCCGGGCGGCGCTTCCAAAACTTGCCGTTGCCAGTTTTGATACTGCGCCACTTCCGCCGAAGTATGCGGCCGCGGTCCGACCATGCTCATCTCGCCGCGCAGCACGTTGAATAATTGGGGCAGCTCGTCCAGGCTGGAACGCCGCAGGAAACGGCCGACCCGCGTGGTGCGCGGATCCTCACGCATCTTGAATAACGGGCCGTTCATCTCGTTGAACTCCAGCAGCTGTCGCTTCTCTTCGTCCGCGCCTTCGCGCATGGAACGGAACTTGAACACGACAAACTCCTGCCCGCGCACGCCCACGCGCTTCTGCCGGAAAATCACCGGTCCCGGTGAATCCATTTTGATTGCCACGGCAAAGAGAATCATCAGCGGCGAGGCAATCAACAGCATCGCGCTGCCCAGCCCCACATCCATCGCCCGTTTTACGATCAAGTTCGCGCCCCGAATCGACGCCGCCTTCAAGCCAATCACGGGGACGCCTCCCAGATCCTCCACGTCGACGCGATTCAAACTCAACTGGAACAGATCGGGCACAGTGCGCGCCCGCACGCCCAGCTGCTCACACAGCCGAAAGATATCCAGGATGCGCTGATGATCGGACCACGGCAGCGCCACAATGACCTCGTCGATGCTCTTCTCGACGATGATCTGCGGCAGACGCTGCGTCCCCTCAATTGCCGGCACCGGACCAATCGCCAGCGCGCTGCGATCCACATGATCGTCCACCAGCGCGACGACGCGGTAGCCGAACTCGGGCTGCGCCATAACCGTGCGAATGACGGTGCGCCCCACATCACCGGCGCCTACGATCAACACCCGTGACACGCCGAGGCCCCGCCGGCGCAGTTGGCCCAGGATGACGCCCCAGAGAAAACGTCCCGCCGCCAGCAGCAGCACGATCGCGATCGTCGCGTACAGGTAAATCAAGCGTGAGTAGAAGAACGGCTGGTAGATGAACGTGATGCTCATCAGGATCAACATCGCGATCATCGTGCTGCGCAGGATGCGCGACATCTGATCGAGCCACATGCCCAACCGGCGTGGCACATAGATATTGTCGATCCGGTAGGCGGCGATCAACAAGATCGTCAACACCAGCATAAACGGGAAGTAGACATCGATGGGGTTGTCAAATTCCGGCTCGACCGGGCGAAACAACTGTAACCGATAGCGCACCGCATAGGCCAACAGAAACGCCGCATTGATCAGCGCCATATCGCTGAGAATGACTGCCGGGATGAGCCAACGAGGATAACGCGAATGCATAGGCAATGAGCGCTTAAGAATGATCCTTGATCAACTGATGATAGGCTTGAACGATCTGGCGTGAAGTAGCCTGCCACGTAAACTGCCGCGCCTGTCGCACACCCCGATTGGCCAGCTCGGCTCGATAAGGGGCATCCGTCCAGACGCGTTTGAGGGCGGCCGTCCACCCCCTGAGGTCACCCGGGGCAACCATCAACCCGGCTGCGCCCACCACTTCTGGCAGCGATGCCGTGTTCGCAGTGATGACAGGCGTACCGCAAGCCATCGCCTCCAACGGCGGCAGGCCAAAGCCCTCATAAAACGAGGGAAACACGAACGCCGTGGCCGCCGCATACCACAACGCTTTTTCTTCCGTTGCGATGTAACCCGGCAGCACCACGCTGTCTTTCACACCCTCGCTTTCGATGGCCGCAAAGATCTCAGCAGCCAGCCAACCCACGCCACCGGCCAACACCAGCACCGCTTCGGGATATTCGCGCTTCAATTGCGCGAAGGCCTGCACGAGCATCGTCAGATTCTTGCGCGGCTCCAGCGTGCCGAGGTACAACAGAAACTTATCTGGTAGATTTTTCAGGCGGCGGAATTCCTGCACTTGCTCGGGAGCGGCGCGCCGCAGTGTTTCGTCCACACCCGGATAAGCCACGTCGATCCGTTCGGGCGGAACGCCGTACAACCGGTGCACATCGCGCCGCGTGCAGTCTGAGATGGTCACGATGCGTTGCGCGTGACGCGCCGACCAGCGCGTGCCCACGCGCAGGTAGGTCTGATTGAAGCCGCGAAAGAACTGCGGAAACAGCGCAAAGCTCACGTCATAGATCGTAATGACCGTGGGGCACGCACGCACGATCGGCGCCACAAAGGCTGTCGCGTGCAGGACCGCTGCTTGGGCGCGCTGCACAGCCAGCGGCAGCGCCAACTGCTCCCAGAGAATTCGCAGCGCCGGTCGATCCGTATTCCAGCGTGGCCGCTGCACTTCGATCGCAGCGGGCAGCTCCGCCGGGGGATGTGCTGTCAGCAACGTCAGACGCAAAGCCGAAGCGGCTTCCGGCAAATGCTGCAGCGAATGTTGAATGTACGTGTGAATGCCCGCACTGCGATAGCTACCGGACGGCGCGAGCAGGAGCGCACTGATCAGAATGCGGGATGCCGGACGAACCATGCGACGATTATACCAAGAGTAAAATGTAAGGCGTAAAACGCAACAGGTGATACAGCCTGCTGGTTCTCGCCTCACGCAGCATGCAGCACGCTCTGGTAAACCTCATAGGTCTGCCGGGCAATCTGTGCCTGCGTGAAGTAGTCCAAGACACGCTGGCGGCCACGACGTGCCAATTCGTGGCGCAGTGCTGGGTCGTGCTGCAAATCGCGCAGGCGATCGCACAGAGCCGCCGCCTCCCCTTCGGGAAAGATCAAGCCCGCAGCGCCGATGACGTGCGGAATCTCGCCGCATGTCGAGCCAATCACCGGCACACCGCACGCCATCGCATCCACCAGCACTCGCCCAAACTGTTCCTTCCAGTTCGATCGACTGCGCGAGGGCAGTACCAGCACGTCCAGCGCTTGATAGTAAGCGACGGTCTGCGCCGAGGGCAGCCATGGCAGGAAGCGCACCCGATCGGCGATCTGCAGCCGTTGGGCCAGCGCAGCTAAGCGGGCTTGATCCGGACCGCTGCCCAACAAGTCGACCTGCCACGCGCCGTCCAAACCGTGCAGCGCCTCCAGCAACACATCTATTCCTTTTTCTTCCACAAAGCGACCGGCATAGCCCACGACAAAGGGAGCAGAAACCGGGATTCTCCCATCGGGATGAAGAACCGTCTCAGTCGTAGAATCCCGGTTTCTATCCAGCGGTTTGAATACTTCCGGCTCTACTCCTACCTGTGGAATCACCGTCAAGGGTCCGCGATACCCCTTGGCCCGCCACACTTGTTCCGAGTCGCGATTGCCCACGATACCCGCAGCGGCATGTTGCAACGTATACCGCTCGAACCAGCGAAACGGCGGCGGATAAGTGCGCTGTAAATTTTGCCAACTGAAGAATACGCTGCGCGCTCCCAGGCGGCGGGCCGATCGCATGGCGAGGAACGTCGCCAGGTTATATGGCTCTTCGTCGATGTGCACCAGATCGGGCTTGAGTTGTTTCAACCAGCGATCGAGCTGGGGATAATAGTGCAGATGAAAATTGCCGTTGAAGCGCAGCGGCGCCACGATCATTTGATAGCCGTCGCCGCTGACGCCTTCCAGGCGCAGCTCGCCGCGCTCATCACGCCAACTGGGCGGCACGATGGCCGTTAGCTCCAGCTGCGGTTGTGCTGCCAGATGTTTGAGCTTGCTATGATAAGCGCCGATGACCAGCGCTTTTGAGATCATGACGACACGCAAACCTCACCCCCACCCTTTCCCTCCCCCTCTCCTGTCTGCAGGAGAGGGGGAGGGAATCGTGAGGTCTATTGTGTTATACTTTTCCCGCTTTGGCAAGAGAGCTTCTATGGTGACCTTTCGCAAAGTCTTGAAAGAATGGGGCCCGGTCCTGGTGTTGCTGCTTATCGGCGGGGCTTTGCGTTTTTACGAACTGGGCGCCTGGCCGCCCGGCCTCTATCACGACGAGGCTTACAACGGATTGGATGCGTTGCGTGTACTGGCGGGCGACCGTCCGCTGTATTTTGCCGCCAACCATGGGCGCGAACCCTTTTTCATATACCTCGTCTCGTTGAGTGTGAGCTGGCTGGGGCACAGCGCGTACGCCATCCGCTTGCCGGCCGCCATCATCGGCACACTATTGATCCCCGCCACCTATTTCATGGCGCGCGAATTGTTTGGGCGGCGCGTGGGCCTGTTGACTGCCGCTATCACGACGATGGCGCTGTGGCCGATCCATTTGAGTTTGATCGGTTTCCGCGCGGGATCGCTGCCACTGTTCAGCGCGCTGGCGATCGGGCTGGGCGTCCACGCCTACCGATCGGGCCGCACACTTCATTGGATCAGCGCCGGTGTCGTTTACGGCCTGTCCTTCTACACTTATCTCGCCAGCCGCTTCACGCCCTTCGTGCTGGGGCTGATGTTAATCGTCGTGCTGATCCTGCTACGCCGGAGACGGCTCTGGCGGAATGTAATCATTTTCGCGGCCACGACATTCATCGTCGTGACACCTCTGATCATGACCACATTGACACACTGGGACGTCGTGATGGGGCGTCCCGGCGACGTCTCGATCTTCAACCCGGCGATCAATCACGGCGACCCGATCGGCTCGCTGGTGCGCAGCACGGCCAACGCAGCCAGCATGTTCTTTTGGCGTGGTGATCGGATTCCGCGACACAACGTGCCCTACCGCCCGGTCTTCGATCCATTCCTGGCGATCTTCTTCGCCTGGGGATTGATCCGCTTAATCGTCGCCGCGCTGGGACCGACTCCGCCGCCTTACAAGCCACTGCCTGATTTTTTGAAACCTGGCTCGGACATGCACTTCTCGCCGCGCCTGCCGCCGCTCTCGAAACCGGCAAGCCTCTTCGTGTTGATCTGGATTTCAGTGATGCTGCTGCCCACCATCCTGGCAGAAGATTCGCCGCACTTCCTGCGTGCGGTGGGCGTGCTGCCTGTGGTCTTCATTGTGCCGGCCGTCGGCCTCAACACCTTGGCGCAATGGTTGGCGGGGAGTGGCGTCTTGGGGAGGCGCGCGTTGAGCTATGCCGTGCTCGCCGTCGTCTTGATCGCAGCCACCGCGTGGACGATCCGAGATTACAGCCATTATGCGAACGATCCTGAAACGGCGTTGGCGTTTGAGCAAGCCGGCGTACAGTTGGCACAGGAAGCCCGCGGCGCACGGCGCGCCGGTCGTCAAGTTTACGTAGCTGATCGTTTTGCGCGTGATTGGACGAGCGTGCCTTTTCTAATCGGCGGCACGTATACGCCCATACCCGATGGAACAACTCCGCCACTCACTGCGGCCCAACCGGCGGCTCTGTTTGTGTGGCCGTATGAAGATTGGACACAAGCCCTGTCTACAGTGCTTGAGCCTGTGCGCATCAAGGTCAGCGCCGGGCCGCAGGCCAAAGGCGATCTCGATCCACAGCCACATGTGGGATATCTCCTCGTGCAGATCGAACCGATCGACGGGGCTAATTTGCAGCCCCGCGCGGCGGCGCAGTTCGAAAACGGTCTGCACTTGTTGGGCCATTCGATCGAAGTAATTGATGCTGAACAGTGGCGACTGCGCACGCTGTGGCAGATCGATCGACCGCTAACGGGCGATCAGACTTTCTTCGTGCACCTGCTGGCCGTCAATCAAGTGATCGATTCCAAGGATGGCGACAGCGGCGGCGGATTCTATCCGCTGCGGCTGTGGAAGCCGGGCGATGTGATCATCGACGAGCGCCTGATCGATGTGCCACCGCAGGCCGATCAGGCCCAGCTGCTGATCGAGCTGGGCGTGTACGATCGGGCCACGCACCAGCGCGTGGCGGTGCTCGCAGCGACGCAACCCGTGATCGATCAGGCGATCTTGTTGGGTGGATCGACGGTCAGCGGGCCGGGCGCAGTCGGACCGTGAGGCTTAGGGGTATGATGCCTGATCGAGTATACTTGGGCAAAAGAAAATCTTAGGAAGTTGAGGCAGAAAATGCAGTGGAAAAGATGGCTGGTATGGAGTCTGCTAGCGCTGGCCGTCCTGGCAATCGTGCCCCGGCACACACAGGCCGCGCCGCGCCTGGCTGGCAATCTGATCACGAACCCGGGATTTGAGGGCGCTTTCGTAGCGCAGGACGACAAGACCAGCGTAGGGCAGGGCTGGACGGCGTGGTGGATCCCGTGGTTCGAGGGCCAACCCGAGTGGTCTTATCACCATCCGGATTTTATCGCCAGCGCACCGTGCGGCAGCGTATGCGATCACCGCATTCACAGCGGCGGTAATGCACAGCGGATCTTTCAATACTTCGGCACATATATGGCTGGGGTATACCAACGGGTTAATGTGACCTCTGGCAGTGACGTGCGTTTGACAGCCTTCGGACAAAGCTGGTCATCGACCACCGAGCAGCCGCAGAATGTCTCCAATGGTGGCACCTCCATGCACCTGCGCGTGGGCATCGATCCGTGGGGCGGCACGAATCCCTACGATGCACGGATTGTCTGGTCGTCAGAAGCCGACGCTTTGGATTCGTGGCAACAGTTCAGTGTTTATGCGCGTGCGCAAAGTGCGCAAGTGACGGTGTTCTTGTATGCCGCACCGGACGATGCGCGCCGCAAGAATGAAGTGTACTGGGACGATGCAGTGTTGGAAGTCTTGAACGGTGATCTGGCCGCCACGGCGCAGGCCACTTATCCCACGGCGACCCCTGTTCCAGTCGCGGTCGTTCCTACCGCAGTCAGTGTGGCGTTGGGGCAGAATATGTTGGTGGACGGCAGCTTTGAAGGGCCGCTGTACATCCCCTGCACACGCGCCGATGCTTTGCCGTGGAATCATATTTCCTGCGAAGGGTTGGACTTGCGTAAAGTCGACGGCAAACGCGAGTACATTCGCTGGGATACCGTGCAAGTCCCCATCGGCTGGAAGGCGTGGTGGCTGTCGCCAAACAAGAATACCGGTGCGCCCGATTTTTACCAGAACCATCCCAACCGTTGTTCTGGTGATGCACCGGAGGGCTGCGTGGCCTGGCACAATCCAGAATTTCGTGATGCCAAAGGCATTGTGTTGGGACCGTCGCGCATTCACTCTGGAAAGAACGCGCAAAAGTATTTTACGCTGTGGAGTGTGCATCAGGCCGGGGTGATGCAGACGGTAGCCGTGCCGCCCGGCGCGATGCTGCGTTTCGGGGCATGGATGCATGCTTGGTCAACCAATCAAGATGGACGCGAAGAATTTCCTGATTCATATTTCTCGTCGGGACAAAGCAGCATGCACATGAAAGTGGGTATCGATCCGTGCGGCGGTGAAAATCCGTTTAGTCCCAGCGTGGTATGGGGAGCGGAACACGATGCTTACGATCAATTCGGTTATTACGAAGTGCGGGCCACGGCCCAGTGCGACAAGGTCACAGTCTTCACACATACCATGCCGGAAAAGGGGCTGAAGCACAACGATGTCTACCTGGATGATGCCGAGCTGGTGATCATCGATGCGTCGGGGGTAGTCCAGCCGGCGCCGGCCGCCCCAGCCGCGCCGCCGGCCGCGCCCGTCAATCCTGTCTCGCCGTCATCAGTGGTGAACGCCGCGCCTGCGCCCACCGCCCTGCCACGTCCGGATGGGGCCGTGGTACACGTGGTCAAGGCAGGCGATACGATCTTCGGGCTGGCGTTTCAGTACGACGTGGCGATGGATCAAATTTTGCAGCTGAACGGCTTGACCAAGGATTCGTTCATTCATGTGGGGCAAGAGCTGGTCATCTCTGCACCGCCGCCCAGCGCGTCAACACCGGCGCCGGTAGATACGGCGTCAGTTCCTACCGCGACATCCTTACCGGCTACCGCTGTGGCGCTGGTGGAACCGTCTGGCCGAACGGAATTATGCGTGCGCGCGTTCGGCGATCAGAATGCCGACGGCGTGATGAACCGCAGTGAAGAACTCCTGAAAGACACGTTCTTCCAGGTTTCTGATCGATCGGGCAAGCCGGTCGTGTCGTACACCTCGGACGGCATGAGCGAGCCGCACTGCTTCACGCGCTTGACACCAGGAGAGTATCTGGTGTCGGTGAAACCGGCAGCAGGTATGAAGCCCACATCCGATCAACGCTGGACGGTAGTGTTGAACACAGGCACCGCTGCGACGGTCAATTTTGGCAGCCGCTTCAGCGAGGACCTGGCCGAGGCCGGAGATTCAGCGGAGTCTGGTGGCGCGATCGGGTTGGTGTTGGCCGCCGTGGTGCTGGGCGGGATTGGTGTAATCATCTATCGGCAGCGCAGAGGAAGAGCAACGATCAGTTGAGCTGGGTCCAGGGATCAGAAATGATGCGGACGATGAGGCGGATTGTGGTGAGGTTGCTGTGTGGTGCGCTGATCATGAGTCTGGGAGCTGCCCTGCTGCCCGGGTGGCACGTCAACGCCCAGCAAGCGGTGAATCTGCTTGAGAATCCCAGCTTCGAAGGCGACTATGAGGTCCGCTGCAGTTTCCCCGGCGGCAAGCCGTGGATCGCTGTGCCGTGCGAAGGACCGGTGCCGTCGCGCCCGTGGCAAAGTGTGATGATGGCCCAGGGTTGGTCGGCCTGGTGGCAGCCACCCAATGAGGATCCCACAGCCAAGGATTTTTACACCACTTACCCAAACTATTGTGGTCAACTAGCTCCGCATGACTGCGTGGCGTGGCACATGCCGGAATATAGGGATACACGCAGTGCTCTACAGGACCCGCCACGCATTCGCAGCGGTGAGAATTCGCAAAAGTATTTCACATTCTGGAGTGTGCACCAGGGCGGCGTGTATCAAGTGGTGGAGGGCGTGCGCCCCGGCATGACTTTACGCTTTAGTGTTTACATGCACGCCTGGTCGGCCACCAAAGTGAACAGTCTGGAACCGAATCCGCATTTTTCCTTCGGACAGACCGGCATGCACATGAAGATCGGGATCGATCCCACCGGCGGCACGGATCCCTGGAGCAAGGACGTCATTTGGTCGCCCGAGAAAGATGTTTACGACAAGTTTGAGCGGTACGACGTGCAGGCCATAGCACGTTCTACAAAGGTCACCGTCTTCACGCACAGCCGCCCCGAAAATCCGATGAAGCACAACGACATTTATTTGGATGACGCGGAGTTGATCGTGGTGGCCGGTGGCGGAGCGAGTTCGCCCGTCGTCGTCAATCCGCCACCGGCCATGGTGGCGGTGGAAGGCAAACCGGCAGCGTCCAATGGTGGGCGCATTTCACACATCGTCAAGCCGGGCGACACCTTATTTGCCCTGGCGCTGCAATACAGTGTGCCGGTGGATGAGATCATGGCTTTGAACGGCCTGAAGCCGGATTCGCGCATTGAGCTTGGTCGTGAGTTGATCATTGCGCTGCCGGCCCCCAAGCCGCCAGCTCCGGCTGCCTCTACCAGCGGCAATCCCTTCGTCTCGACCGGCAATCCAGGTTCGGGGCGAGGTACGATCTGCGTGCAGACTTTTATGGACAACGATGTCAATGGGCTGCGTCTGGTTGGTGAACTTCCACTCGCCGTTAGTGGCCTGCACTTCAGCGTACTGAATTCGCAAGAAGAAATCGTGGCGGATCGAGTATTAGACACGACTGGCGAAACCTGTTTTCCCGATCTGCCGGCTACAACCTATCGAGTAATGGCGGAACCCCCAACAGGTTACCTGGCGACCCAACAGCACCGCTGGTCGATCTCGCTGCCCAGTGATGCCGTCGTCGCCGTGCAGTTTGGCGTGCAGCTCGATCCCACCGCGCAGAACCGCTTTCCGATTGAGCTGGTAGCGATCCCGGCAGGCCTGCTCCTGGGCGGGGCCGTGATTGGCACAGCCAGCTGGCTGCGTCGCCGCCGGCGTGATGCCTGGATGTAGTTCCAGCTTGACCTTCCCCACTGTGTCTCGCCCGCTTGCCCGCGCACAGGTCATGCGCGCAAAATGGTTTATAATTGCGGATAATTTCCAGAAGGAGAAGCAACAAGATGAACGTCAAGAAGCTAATGATCTGGGCAGGCGCGCTGGCGCTGGTGGCTGCGGTATTGGCCGTGGTCCCAGCGGCAACGCAGGCACAGTCTAATCTGCTGCAAAACCCGGGCTTTGAGCTCCCCTATACGGATAATCAGCAAGCCAATGGCTGGGCACGCTACCGGATAACGATTCCCAAGCCGGAGGATGCCTCGCTACTGCAATACTCTAACTCGGCGAACTTCAGCGCGGAGACAAATCCGTCGGGCAGCTTTCCAGAGTTAATGCACGGCGGTAGCGCTTCGCAACACATTGGACTACAGCAGGATCCCTGGATTGCGGGAGTTAAGCAAACTGTGAGCAACATCCCTGCCGGAAGCCAGCTCGTTTTCTGCGCTTTCGGCCGGATTTATGCGAACAACGACAACTATGGCAAGGGATCACCTTCAGTCAACGGTTACGAAGGCCGATCGCAAGTGGGCATTTTCCCCGACGGCGAAGCGAATGTTGATACGGCGGGGCTCGTCTGGTCGGGGACGGCCAATCCACACGATACTTGGCAGCAAATATGTACTCCAGCCGTGACGGTTGGGGCCTCCGGAAAAGTGACTGTCTTTACCCGCAATGACTGGCGTGGTTTCGCGGCTGTTCACCTGGATGCCTGGTGGGATGATGCGTCGCTGATCGTCCAGGGCCAGGCTCAGCCCACCGCCCAGCCTACCCAAACGCAGCCACAGGTGACCACTCAACCGCAGCCCACCGCCCAACCTCAACCCGGAGGCGGAATCGTTCACACGGTGGTAGCAGGCGATACGCTGTTTGGATTGTCGCTGCAATACAACGTGCTGGTTGATGAGATCTATGCGCTGAACGGCTTAAATTCGCAATCGATCCTGTCGATTGGACAGCAGATCATCATCAAGGCGGGCACGGGGACACAGGTTCCCGCTCAACAGCCCACGGCAGCGGCGACTGCTGCGCCGACACAGGCCGCCGCAGAAACTCCGCAACCTCCGGCGGATGCTACGCCGCCAACACCGACGACTGACGTCCAACCGACCGTTGCGCCGACAGCCGTGGCCGAGATATCCAATCTAGGGACCTTGTGCATCTTTGCCTATGAAGACGCCAATGCCGATGCCTTGCGCGACACGGACGAAGGCCCGGTGGCCGGCGCCAAGTTCACCGTGGTCGATGGGCAGGGCACCATAGTGGAAGAATACGTTTCAACCGACGAGACAGACGCGCACTGCATCAGCGATCTCACGCCAGGTCCTTACAACGTCAGCGTCCAGCCTGCGCCCAACACCATCGCCACATCTGACAAGCGCTGGGGTGTGCCCCTGACCAGTGGTTCGACAGTCAATATTGATTTTGGCAGTCGCAGCGATGAGGGCGGTACGGCCTCCAATAGTAACAACAACACCTCGGGCAGCACGGCGGGCGGATCGAACCTCGGTGGAATCGTTGCCGGAATCGGCGGCCTGGTTTTGCTGTTGGCGGCCGGCGTCATCGGTGCCTTTGTCATCGCGCGGCGGCGCGCCTAAACCGTAAATAAAGAGGAGTTGCCCCTTATGCGCCTCATACGCTGGATCAGTCTTCTGGCCATGGCAGCAACCTTAGTCATCGGACTTCCGACTGCACAGGCAGCACCTGTGGCCCAGCAGGGCACAGGTCAAATCTGTGTACTGGCTTTTTCCGATATCAACAGCGACGGTGTGTACACCGCCCCTGACGAAGAGTTGGCTTCCGGCGTCACGTTCTGGCTCTCGAATGAAACGGGGCGCCTGGGCACCTACACCACCGATGGCAGCAGCGAGCCATACTGTTTTGGCAACCTGGCGGTGGGACAGTACACGGTGCAGGCCCGGCCTGATCCCACCAAACTCAAAGGCGAAGCGACCACACCGGGCCAATGGGTGGTACCGGTGGCCAGCGGTGCTCAATACGACATCGCCTACGGCATGCCAGCCAACGCTCAACCACAGGCCGAACTGGCCGCGCCCAGCAGCACTTCAAGTAGTGGCATGTCTCCGGTCGGACGAATTGTACTGGGCCTGTTGGGAGCGGGTGTGCTGGGTGCAGCCGGCTACTTAGCCTATACCATCTTGCGCCGTGCACGCAGCGCTTAACTGAGGTTACAGAAACCGGTTTTTTTGCTCCCAGCACACAAACAGAGAAACCGGTTTCTTCATGGACCCTCCATGACGAGCGTCAATTCTTCAGTTCGACCCCGGCAAGGTTTTAACACGAGCGTCAGATCGATCCACTGGATTGGTCTGACGCTTTTATTATTGTCACTGCTGGCGGCATTGCCTCTCTGGAATGGGCCGGGGATTGTCAACACGCGCGGTGGCGGGGACAGTCCCTTCTTGTTCTTTCGCCTGCAGCAGCTGATGGCAAACTTGCGTGAAGGAGTCTTTCCCGTGCGCTGGATGCCCGACGCAGCTTATGGCCTGGGCTATCCCTTCTTCAACTTCTACGCCTCACTACCCTATTACCTTGCGGCAATCTTTAACTTCACAGGAATCGATCTGCTGACCTCGGTCAAGATCGTGCAGACGTTGGGCTTCGTCGGCGCAGGCTTCGCCCTGTACGGTTGGGCGCGGCGGCACTTCACCACCCGATTAGCTAGCTGGCTCGCCGCAGTTGCTTACATGTATGCGCCCTTCCACTTCGTCAACGTCTACGTGCGCGGCGACTCACTAAGCGAATTCTACGCCTTTATCTTCTTTCCGCTTATTCTCTGGTCAATCGATCGGATCTTCGAGTCTGTGCGCCACTGGCCGCTGCTGGCGTTGTCTTATGGCGGACTCATCCTCACACACAATGTGTCGGCGCTGATCTTCTCGCCCTTCATTGTGCTCTACGCGCTGATCCATCTTCTGAAATCAAAAGTCGAAAATCAAAAAATCAAAATCGCCGCAGTGACGCTGGGTCTGGCGCTGGCCTTTGCTCTAGCGGCTTTCTTCTGGCTGCCGGCCTTAGGTGAGGCGGCGCTGACGCAAGTCAGTGATGTACAAACGACGGGCTACTTCAACTACTCGGAACATTTCCGTTCGACAAATCTCCTCCAGAACTCGATCGGCTTCGACTACTCGATCACAACTGCGCCCGGATCGAATTCACCGTTCGCCATGGGGTTAGCTCAAGCGATCGGGACGATAGTGGGTCTCATCGCCTTGATCGTCACATGGAAGAAAGCTGCCCAGCGCCGTTTTCGTCTCTTCGTGTTGATTGGCCTCATGCTGTCCACATTGATGATCACGCCGCTGTCCAAACCGCTGTGGGATACGCTGCCCTTGCTATCCTATTCGCAATTCCCGTGGCGCTTCCTATCCATTCAAGCGCTGTTCACGTCGTTAACGATTGGCTACCTAGCCTACTGCTGCTTACCCCTAACGATCAGAAAGTTGTCGTTAGCGCCGATCGCCGGGTCGGTGTTGGTTGCCTCAATGCTCTTCACCCTGCATCCCGACTACCTGTCCGTGCGTGCGGACGAGATTACACCTGCTCGCTTGCAGCTGTACGAAGCGTTCACGGGCAACATCGGCACGACAATCCGCGCCGAGTATCTGCCGCGGACGATGATCCCACGTCCCTACACCGGACCCGGACTGATCGATCCTACTGCCGTGCCCCTGCGCCCGCTTGTTTCACAGGGTGAAGCGACCGGCGCTCAGATGGAACGGCATGCAATCGCGCAGCACTGGCAGGTCAATGTTACGTCCGACGAAGCCACGCTGAGTTTTCCCATTACTTACTGGCCGGGCTGGCAGGCCTTGGTCGACGATCAACCGATCGAGACACAGGCCGCGCCTGATCTGGGTTACATCCAGATCGACGTGCCGCGCGGCGAGCATCGCGTTGAGTTCAAGTTGGGCGACACTCCCATTGGTGCTGCAAGCGAAACCCTCTCCGCAATGGCATTGATTGGCGTTGTGCTGGCGTGTGTGCCTTTGCGGCGCACGATCGATTGGCAACAGTTAAGATGGTCATTCAATACTTGGACAGGAGCGCTCGTCATCACCACCCTAGTGGGGTGCGGTCTGTTTGTATGGATGATCAGCCTTCGAGAAGGCGCTCATACTATTACGAAGCTCGAAACTATGGACTTTGTCGACAAGCCGTGGTTGCATCTTAATCCAAGCGGGTATGTTTTCGACCAACGAGCCACGCTGTTGGACTATAGCTTTAATGCGCCGCAATCTGACGGCATTGATGCAGCACTGGAGTGGAAACTTAACACCGCCGAGGAAGTGAGTGTCACGCTCGCGCTGGCTAGTCCTGCCACTCATCTTCTACCCAGTGGGCCTGGCCCAATCACGCAAACCGTGGCGCTCATTCGGAACGGACTCAACACCTACACGCTGCGCTCGCCCTATGCGCTGCCAGCGGGAATGTATTACGTCACCGTTCAAGTGGGCGATGACACACAATTTCTACGCCCCATCTGGATCAAGAACTCAGGCGAACCGGCGGCCTCGCCTCAATTCGGCTCGCTCACCTCTGCCATCGGGCTGGCCGCTGCACAGACGCAGCTGCATGATCCGAATCATCTTGACGTGTTGTTGCGATGGACCATCTCTGGCGTAACCGCGGCCAATTACGGCATCTCACTGCGCTTGCATGATGCGGCTGGCAAGATGTGGACCTCGCTTGATACGCAGCCGGGCTATGGTTTTCAGCCAACCAGTTCATGGCAACCGGGCACCCTGAACGACGCGTACACACTGGAGCTGCCGCCTGATCTCCCGCGCGATCAAGCGTATGCGCTCGACGTAATCCTCTATCGTGTCGCCTCGAAAGAAGAAATGGGCCGCACAAGCCTTGACGCCTTGCGGCTCGATCCGCACGACTGGCGATCGGTCGAGCCGCCCGCGCGCAACTTCATTGCGCCGGAGATGCCACATCCGCTCGACGCGGTCTTTGGCGATCAGATTCAGTTGCTGGGGTACGAATTGAAACGCGAAGGAGACACTCTGAAGATCGATTTGGCATGGAAGGCGTTGCGCGACATTACCGGCAACTACAAGGTTTTCGTGCACGTCTTCGATCCAACTACAGAAACCATCGTCGCGCAGCGGGACGCCATGCCGCGCGACAACGCCTATCCCACTTCGCGCTGGATTGCCAACGAGATCGTCACCGAGACGATCTCGATTCCGCTAACAGCTGTATCACCAGGAGGCTATCGCCTTGCAGTCGGATTGTACGAACCGGCGGGACCTTTGCCAAGCAGCGGCACCGACGGCGTCGATGCCGGGAATCGGCGGGTGATTTTGGAAGAAAAGATCGTGCGCTAACGCGAATTCCAGTTTCGTTTACGACTTCGCTCCTGCTGGATGTGACCATCCAGCGACCCAAACGGCGGATGTATCATCAATCAACCTGAAAACAGCTTTGGAGTGATTCAAAGTTGAAGTGTTCTTCTCACGCGTTCATGGTTTGGAGGAACGCCCGTTTAGAAGCAGCCAAAAGATTCTGCCTCAAACTGCGCCAGCAACTTATCCATCTGTTTGACCCGCACGGCGGCCATGGCGCGAGCTTTGTCCAAATGGATCAAGCCGGGTAGTTTCTCCCGGCGTCGTTTGGTCTCGGTGTAAGCCATGCGCAGATCGCGCGGATTCTTGGAG
>JAUQXC010000241.1 GCA_030834825.1 Thermoflexales bacterium | reverse complement strand
GAACTTTATTACAACACTATTGGCTGTGGATATGCCGAGTGAGCCGTCACAGCGCTTCAGGGTTTCTCTGCAGCTGCGGCCAAAAGCGAAAGAGGAAGGTGGACCAGGGTGAAAACAAACAGCACTTGTTTATCTGAAGATCAAGGGGACGGATCTTCTTCAAAAGATATCCAGGCCATTGAAGTTCTGCGACTGGATGAAATGAAGTTGAGCACCCGCGCCAACCAATGGGCACGTTATTTAATGAAAAGAGGGGTGCGCCCCGGTTCGGTCGTGGCGATTATGAATGAAGCAGGAGATGAGACCACAATTCTCGCCTTGGGCGTCCTCAAAGTAGGCGCGGCCTACGTGGTTATTGATCGGCAGAGGTCAGCCAATCAAATCCTTTCTCTGTTATGGGACAGCCAAGCCGACTTTGTTTTGACCAGGGAAGACCTCGTGAAGGATCTGTCCTATACCGAACTCCAGAATCTGCGAGAGGCGGAAGGGATAACTCTCACTGCGCCCCGGGCCCAGATCGAGGACCTGGATGCCTTGCCCTTTCCCGACAGGAGTCTGGTCGATTACGCCAAGTACGATCAATATATTGGTCAAGGATTTGCGCGAAGAAGTATCAGCATTCTGGCAACTCGCGGATGCCCCTACCAGTGCTTATACTGCCATAAGATTTGGCCCAAACGGCACTTCGTCCGATCAGGACAGAACATCTTTGAGGAAGTGCTCTTTTACTATCAGCAGGGTTACAGAACGTTTGATTTTTTAGATGATATCTTCAATCTTGATCGGCGGAATAGTGAAACGTTCTTCAATCTGGTATTAAAGAACAAGCTGAAAGTGCGCATGATGTTCGCCAACGGGTTACGAGGTGACATCTTAACACCTGATTATATCGATTTAATGATCGAGGCTGGCGTGGTTCACATCTGTCTCGCCCTGGAAACAGCCTCCCCCCGGTTGCAAAAGCTGCTGCGTAAGAATATCGACATTGAAAAGCTCAGAGCTAATTTGCTCTACATTGCGGAAAACCACTCCAATGTCATTCTGCATCTGTTCACGATGGTGGGATTTCCTACGGAGACAGAAGAGGAAGCTTGGACAACACTTGATTTCGTCAAGCAAATTAAGTGGCTGCATTTTGTGGGCATTAGTTTGGTGAAGATCTTTCCCAATACGGAACTGGCACGTCTCGCGCTAGAGCACGGGGCGACTCAAGCAGACATTGAAAGAGCGTCTCGCCTCGCCTACCACGAGCCGAGCGCAACTACCCCTTTTTCAGAAAGCATACTGCGAAAATATCAGGCGAGTTTTATGAAAGACTATTTTCTCCTGCCTGAGCGTTTGGCGGCGGTTATACCTGTTCAGAAGCGACTCCTCACATGTGACGAGCTCGTAGCCCGATACAACGCATACCTGCCAGGTGGGCTGGACCATTACCCAGAAATTGTGCAGCTGGTAGGTCAGACAGGCTTTTATGAAGAGGAAACTGTCCTGGCAGAACAACAGAGCGCGGAGGTAGCACGCTTGCCGCAGACCCACGGCCCGGCAGCTCCCTCCTCTCAGACAGCAGAGCCAAAGGAGCGGCTGCGAATTCTACTGCTCGATCTGTCGCAGCGTTTTAGTCATGAGCCCGAACAATTGAGTAACATGGTGGAAGCGCCGCTGGGTCTGATTTATTTGCTCACGTACCTGAGTCGAGAATATGGCCAGCGGATTCAGGGAAAGATCTGGAAATCGATGATTGACTTTGACAGTCTGGAGGAATTAAAGCATCTGATTCAGGACTTCCACCCCCACCTTATTGGGATCAGGACACTTTCTCTCTACAAGGACTTTTTCCACAAAGCGGTCGCTCTCATCAAGCAATGGCTCCCCCATGTTCCGATTATTACCGGCGGTCCCTATGCGACGAGTGAATATACAACCCTCCTCTCGGACCAGAACGTCGATGTCGCCGTTTTGGGTGAAGGAGAACTAACCTTTTCAGAGCTGGTTGGTCAAGTCTTGCAACTCGGCGGCAAGATGCCGGAAGAAGATGATCTTAAAAAGATCGCTGGCCTTGCTTTTGTCGCTCGAAAGTCTAGGTCGGCCGCGCCGGTAAACCGGGAGATACTTTTGCTGGATCACTTGCAGGATGAGTTGACCAGCGAGGACGCAGGTGTGCTCGCAACAGATCCGTTGGCCCCCATGGTCTACACCAGTGAGCGGCCAGGAATAGAGGAGAAGGACCATCCGGCAACCGATCACGGAAAAGCGGAACCAGCGCCGTTGTCACTCGTCGGAACACCACCAGGCTCATTGGCCTATTGGACAAAGCAGTTAGACCACTGTCCCCCGCTGCAATTGCCGACGGATCGGCCACGTTCAACACGGCAAGCCTTTCAGGGCCGGTATTTACCCTTCATTCTGGACATGCCTCTGGCCGAGGCCCTCACGACCCTGAGCAGACAGGAAGAGGTGACGCCGTTTATGACGCTCTTAGCAGGATTCAAAGCCCTGCTCTATCGCTATACAGGCCAGAAAGACCTGCTCAGTGGTTCCCCGCTTATTCACGATGATCCTGGCCAG
>JAUQXC010000240.1 GCA_030834825.1 Thermoflexales bacterium | reverse complement strand
GCTGTCACGGTGGAGCGGGCACAAGCCCAAGCCGGAGTTTGTGGTCCCACCGATCTCGTCACTGTTGACAAAGGAACCGGAGTTTTCAAATGCCAGGGACAAGACTTCAGGTTCGTTGGGGTCAACATGAGAGCGCTGCCGCACTTCGCGGAAATCTTCATCAATTCGTCCGAGTTTCAAAATCTTGATCAGGCTGGGCTAGTTCTCTACAATCAACTTAAAGCTGCTAACGACATGGGTGTCAAAGTCATCCGCGTTTTCCTGCCCCGCGAAGACAAGAATAGCGCCAATCACAACGAGTTTATTGATCGACTGAAGAGCATAATGGATTTCGCTACGAACCCCGGCTACGCCTATGATGGCAGCAAGCCCTATTCGTTGCCACGCCCTGCTGGGCCAGTGCCAGCACCTAACATGAAGTTTCTGGTTGCCTTGACAGACAGCATATACGATCCGGGGAGAGGGGGGATCAATAGTACCCTGCAAGGTGACCGTGCTGCCTATGTTCTGGATTCAAGCCTAGGCCTGGAATTTCTACGCGGCGACTGGTATACGAGTACAGGGGCGACGCCCAATTACACAACTGTTTATCGATCCTATGTGGAGAATGTTGTTGATGCGTTCAAGTTGGATAACCGCATCTTCGCCTGGGAACTTGGCAATGAGATGTTTACAAATAATCTCTCTGACATGGTGGCCTTTGTTACGGATATGGTCAGTGTGATAAAAGACTGTACATCTACCAAGCCGAAATGCGATCCCAATCATATGGTGACCACCGGGTTCATTTCAACAGGACACGCAATTCATGCGGCCCCCAGCCCCAGTGACATCGCCGCCATCTATAGCATTTCAAAACTAGATTTTGGCTCCATCCATGGCTATAACAATCAATGGACGAGTCCGCCCTGCGTCGGAACCTGCCCCGATAGCTACAATTACGCCGATGTGGACTTTAACTGGTTTCAGACCAACGATTACCCCTACATCGTCGGTGAGTTAGGCTTTAGCGGTGCTAATCCTGGAAATCCGGCCTATCCAGAAGGTATGTGGGGGACGACACCCATGTATAACACAACCAACGACCGCGGTCCCAATATACACAACTCCATCAATCGCTTTTTCGATGAGTTTGAGGCAGATGGGGTTTTCCAGTGGGCCTTCCTAGCCGGCGACCGAGCGCCGGAAGATGGGAATCGTGGAATGGACGGTCAAGTACCAGCAACCGGACGCCACCAGGATTGGACAACCCTCTATCAGATCTATCAGTGCCGCGCCAACATCCTGGCAGCAGGGAGCAGTCCAGATATTTACATTAAAGGCATCAATGTGGCGAATGTGTCTGGCAGCAACGCTCAAAGTATTACAGTCGATATGAGGAATAACAATAGCGCACCTGTTAACGTCTCGATCAACTACAGTGTCGTCGATGCTAGCGGTGCCTCCTTATTCAACGCGAGTGGCAGTGCGAGTAATATGCCCGGCGGCGACTCGGCTAGTGTCAGCTCAGTAACTTGGACTCCTACCACAACGGGTCAATATACGATTACGGCAGTGATCCAGAGCTCGAGTGAGCCGGCAGTCAACACATGCAACAATGCATTCACCCGGACGTTGCTGATTACCGTTTCGCCGACCATATCTGGCGCCGGTTTCTTCGACGGCAATGAAATTCATGTAGTCGGTTTACCCTTGGGGGTCAATGCTTCGCTCGATCGAACAAGGGAGGGAACCTTAACCACCGCGACCCTGCCGCTGGCGAGTTCTCCCAGCCTTAACGCGCCCGCCGGTTCTGTTTGGGAAGAGTTGATCGCCTTCTTGGTCAATCTCCTGCCGACCTACGATTACTACGACACCCAGATCGACGGCATCTCAACCTACTGCTACCGGGCGCGGACCTACTTCCTGGGCATCCCCCTGGCAACCTCCAACGAAGTTTGTCTGGCACCTGTTCAGACGCCTTATCCGCATGGCATTCAATCGGTGACGACCGAACCGGCCAGCTACAACGGCACGCGCGATTTGCCGGCCTTGTTCGATGGCATTACCGAACATCCGAACTACGGTATCATCAATTTCACACCCGGCCCCATCGGCGTCATTCTCACCTTCCCGCGGCCCGTCACCCTGGACGCCTTCGTGACCGCCATAGGCGGGCAGACTGGCAACCCACTCGGCTATCGCTGGCGCATTGAGGCCGATCTCACCGGCAGTGGCGTGTATGAGGTGATAGTTGCCGAGCAGTTCAGCGACGCTGAACTGGTGAACATTCCGTTCCCGAGTCCGGTGACAGCCGTAGCATTCCGCATCATTCACGAGCGCTTTACCGGCGACGGCGTTGAACACATCCGCGAAATCACACCCATCTTTTATACAGACGCCAGCGGCAGCCTTAGCGGCGGTGTCTTTGTAGACAGCGCGACACCGGCCAATGCGGTTGCGAATGCTCTGGTGCAGGCCTGTGTCATCGGGGGCCGCTGTCGCGTGAGCACCACCAATAGCGCCGGTCAATACATCGTCGATGGGTTGGCGGCTGGTTCGTATCTCGTCACGGCTTTTCCACCGGCGGATTCTGTCATGCGGCCTGAGAAGATCGGTCCGTTGACGCTAAGCAGCGGTCAAGCGTTATCAGCTCCAGACATCCTACTGCGCAGCCCGGAACCACCGCCACCGGGCACCACGATTACCAGCCGCGATACGACACCCGAAGGGATTCCGGTTGTCTACTGGGCCGAGTCGCTCATCTTGCGGACGACCGGATGTGTGGGCGGCAGCGCACGCTATACGATCACCCAGGATGGGATCGTGAAGCGCAGCGGTTCACTGATCGAAGGACCAGCTGGCACTTACACCGCAGAGATCGCGCCGCTCCAACCTATCCATGGTGTGGCGAATATCGTGATCACGCTGACGTGTCCAGGTGGCAGCACCCAAGAACGCCACTTCGATATCTACATCGACCCAAGCGGTGTCGTGCGCACGATAGCGGGCGAGCCGATCGCGGGTGCAACCGTCACGCTCTATCATGCGGACAGCCTCACAGGCACCTTTGAAATCGTGCCCGATGGCAGCAGCAGCATGTCGCCGATGAATCGCACCAATCCCGACACCACGGATCTGGTCGGCCATTTCGGTTGGGATGTCTTGGCAGGCTACTATAAAGTCCGGGTTGCTTATCCCGGCTGCGTCTCGCCCGAGAATGCTGCGCAGCCCTACGTTGAAAGCGCTGTGCTGATCATCCCGCCACCCGTCACCGACCTGGATCTGCGGCTGAGTTGCGGCGAAACCATCCCGCCGAACATCACGGCGACGTTATCACCTGAACCTAATGGAAATGGTTGGAACCACCAGGATGTCACTTTGACTTTGAGCGCGAGCGATAACGAAGGTGGCTCAGGGGTACGTGAGATTGCCTATAGCGCCAGCGGCGCGCAGACGATCGATCCAACCACCGTGACTGGTACGTCGACCTCGATCCTCGTTACCACGGAAGGTCAGACGATCCTGACGTATCTTGCCACGGATAATGCTGGCAACAGCAGCCTGCCGCAGACGGTAACGGTCCAACTCGATAAGACCGCTCCCGCGATTTTGATCGCCAGTCCCCTGCCGCAGATCTATACCCACACCGGCCTGCTCAACATCGCCTGGACTGTTACCGATACACTCTCGGGAGTGCTCGATAGTTCGGGTCTGCTGGATGGGAGTGTGGTAACTCATGGTCAGACCATTGATCTGCTTTCTTTGGCACTCGGCGCACACACAGTGGTTGTGACCGCTACGGATACAGCGGGCAATATCGCCCAGCAGACCAGTCCCTTTACTGTCACGGCCAACATCGACAGTCTCATCCGTGCTGTACAACAATCTTGTTTAACTGGGGCCATCGCGCGCCAGGAAGCCTGCGTGGCATTGAAAGCCACCTTGCGGGTCGCCCAAGAATTGATTCAGCGCGAGCGATATCCATTGGCTCGACAGGTCCTGCAGGCCTTCAACGCTGCGCTCTCGGCCTTCTTCCAGAGGCAGTGGATCAATCAACCAACCTACGAGTTACTTCTGACCGACGCGCTGTTTGTGATCAACGCTCTGCCACAGTAGCCGTGCTTAGCGGAGCGTAAATTCCTGGCCGCGTTGATTATCGTTGAATCGTAAAGAAACGTATCGAGGCAGCAGGCCCTGGCATGGTTCAAGCCAGGGTCCTTTGCATTGTTAAGCAAATGAAGACTCGAAGCCGCAGTGAGTTAAGTGGGCTGCGTTGCCCACAGTCACCTTTCGATTGATTCGTCGGTGTTGTTGGGCGCAAGGCTCCTGACAAAAGAGGGCCGTTAAGAGACGAAGTGGAGTGTGTACTGAAATGGGGCTTGGAGCAAACAGAAACGCCCGGCCTGTCGCAGCCGAGCGTCGAGTGTCACACGAGCGTGGCACAAGGTGCCAGTTTGCGGGTTGTCTTCACACCACAAACCCTCCCGCGCCGGTTATGAGTGTACTCCCGTGTCAAGAGCCTCTCTTGAATCGAAATCAATTGCTGACACACACGCCGCCCTCTGGCTGACCCACACTGCGGATGATCTGATCGCCAGCAGCTTCGACATGCTGCCCGGATAGTTCACTCGCGATCACTCGAATTAGCAATTGATCCAAACGGGTCACTGTGTAGCAGGACACTTTCGGTTCCGCATGGGCATTGCCCACCCCGGAATCGTCGGTCAGGAAGAGATAACGGCTGTGCGTGGTCGAGGCCATCACGCGCATCAGGTATTCGGCGGTGTCAGCCACACCACTGGCCGCCAGCGGATAGATACGCAGCCCCATTCGGCGAGCAGCCTTGGCCTTGTCCAACGTGATTCCTAAGTTCTCATCATGCGGCGGTGCATCGGCCACCAAGAAGAGCAGACGAGCCGTGTTGCCGCCCCGCCAGGCGGCATCGATCGCGCGCCCCAGCGCTTGCTCCAGCGCTTCGGGATAATCACCGCCGCCGTTCGCGCTCTGCTGTGCCAATTGCCCCTGCATCGTCTCCAGCGAGTCAGTGAAATCAAAACTGCGCACCACGAAGTCGTCGCCGAGATCGCGATAGACCACCAGCGCAAAGCGGGCTGAGACACCGGGAAATTGTGACTGGATCGCGGCAACGATGTCGCGGAACTCGGTCGTAAGATATTGAATCTCATCTCCCATGCTGCCGGTGGCGTCGATCACGAGCATCACGTCGAGTGCGCGGGGCGTCGTGGCGGACGTGTCCGCCAATCGGATGTCGATGGTGCGTGTCTCGTTCAGTTCGGCCAGATCAAATGAGATGACGACAGCGGGCGCATCCCCATCGGGAAGGCGGACTTGCGCCGTGAACCGAGTGGCATCGCCCGCACCGTCGTAAACGGGGAAGAATCGAAATATCCCGTCTGCCCCGGCTGTTGATTCCAGCAGGGGTGGTGTGGAGTCGCCGACGAAAACACTCACACCGGCATTGGCAACCCCTCGACCTTGATGATCAACAATCCGCAGCGTCACACGATCGGCCAGTGACAAGGCTGGCAGGGTGCGGCCTGAATCGGATTGGAGCATGGAACTGAGGTAGCGTTGGAAGGCTGCAAAGTTGAGGTTATCGTCGATGTCGCCAGCGGTGAGGACACCCGATTGAACCTCCCTCGAACTGGCCTTGCCCGCTTCACCGGCGAGAGCAGCCTCCGGTGCATGAGGCGCGGCGGCGGCACTGTCGCTTGAACTACTTCTGCTGGCCCCTGGGGCAGCAGAAGGCGCGCAAGCCGTTAACAGAACTCCAGCGATGAGCATGACGGACACAACTATTTGACGCATGGCTTCTTCTCCTTGATTTCGAGATCATCTTCTATGGAGAAGACGTCAACCACGCTGGATTGTTCCCGCTCGGCCAGAACCTCACTGAGGACGGTGGTAACTCCCTCGGCAGCATGTCAATCGATCGCGTCGCTGAGTTGTTCACAACGATTGGCTCCGGCTTTGGCTATCCTCGGCGTCCAGCGCTGTGCCACGCGCTTCGCTGACGCCGTGCTAGGCCGCGCTGAACCGGGTTCGCCCGGCTCCTTCAACGAGTCGTGCGGCCCCTCACTCTGACCTGTCACGCGGTGGCTACCCGCCGCCGAAGGCCACGTGCACGCACGGTGCGTAGATCCCGCATGACGGCCCGCTCGGCAACCCTATTGCGCCGAGCATTCCCCGCCATGCGCCTCGCACACCCTGAAGACTTCTCCGCACGGAGTGATCTGTCCAGGCCGATGGCGGTATAGCCTCGCCTCCCCAATGCCGTGTTGGATCATTCAGACGTGATCGCTTGATGACGACCAGTGAGCGATATCACGGTGTCGCGATTTAAATGCCCCCGATTCAATTCAAATGGGGTTCCCTGGAGGGTGGATGCTCGGATTTAAGCGCGCGATTTGTGCGCACGTGAACGCCGTGGCGAGGAACATCGAGAACGGTGGACTCTGACACCAACTATTGCCGACACGACGCAACCGGATGTGTTGTTAGTGGCCGTCTCTCCCTGTCAGTGTCGCCACCACCATCGCCCGAGAACGGAACTGGCCCTCAAGAAACCGATCGTCTACCCATCGAGATCAGGCTCAGCCTGATGTTTAGCGGCCTCGCGCAGTTGATGGCGCACGAACACGGGATAGCCCACGGCGAACACGATCGCAAACATGAACCACTGCCCTGCATAGCCCAGATGCGAGCCTTCACTGAGGTCCAGCGGCGACAAACCCGCATAAGGCAGCACCGTGTCCGGATCGGTATCCGGCGCCTGCTGAATGTAGACGGACAGCAGCGGATACGGCATCTGTGCGCCGATCGCCTCAACGTTCACCTGATTCCAGGCCGTCAGGCGCTCGCCGGGAACCGGCGTCGGATCAGTTCGAAAGCCTAAGCCCGTTGGTTGGCGCGAAGTGCGAAGCTGGCCGCGCACGGTCACCACTCCCGGCTGGGCATAGTGCGGCCAGCGGCCGTTCTCGGTTTCTTCGTACGGAATCCAACCTCGATCGACCAGCACCGCGCGATCGCTGCCTGCGATACGCAGCGGCGTCAGCAGACGCGCGCCCAATGTGCCGTTCCACGACTGACCGCGCAGCGCAACCTCTTGCGTGGAATCGAATTCGCCGCGCACGACGACAGACTGATACTCCATGGCGCTTAGCTCGTCAAGGGGCGTGCGCGTCTCCAGCGTCAGCGGCGGTTGGTCGAGTTGGTCTTGCACGCGGGCGTTGAAGACGCGGCGTTCTTGCAGCCGGTCCAACTGCCAGACGGCCAGTCGCACCTGCACACCGATGGCGAGGATGACCAGGATCGTGGCGACGCGCCATTGGCGCGAGAAGAGTGTTGCGAGCATGACTGAATTATAACGGATAAAGTGAGTGGTCTTCCCTCCTCGTCAACGTCGCCGCGCCCCACTGCCTGAGTGCCGCCCACAACTGATCCGTCCCGATGCCCGCTGTGGCTCTGGCATAGCGATACGCCACGCGATTGAGCGTTACTACATGGGATCGAGCGCGGGAGCGTCTTCCAGTGACCATTGCCACATGAAGCATGACACGCTCGTAATGCGAACTTCATCCTCATTTATGAGAGAAACGACAGCGCCCGATCTCGCTGAAAGATCAGGCGCTGTGTGTTGAAGCGGTGTCACTCAACTTGCCTGCATCGCACTTGCCAACAAACTAATCACCGATCTTCATCAACCAGCCGTTGATACAGTGTTCACACCCGCCGCTTTGATAAGTTTGAATCCCATCGCCCAGCATGTGATAGACCACGATCTCGATGTACTCACCGGCATTCATATGGAACATGCCGCCCATGACCGAGTAGATACTGTCATCAACGGCATGCATGTGCGCGGTTTGCGCTTGGATCCAACCACCGCCGCCACGCCGCACAATGACGATGAGTCTGCCCGAACGAGAATTCGCCGACTTGAGCGTAACGGCTCCTCCGGCCAGGTAATAGCCACTCTCACGAGCGTACAAGCGACTCGGCTCAGCCGGCGTCCAACAGTTATCGCCAGGGGTGGTGTCGTTGATCTGCGTATCGAAGGCAAGGGCCGTTACCTGACCATTGCCCAGCGCTTGCGAAGCGCCTTTGGCAACACGGCAACCGATGGTCGGCGGCGGCGGCGGGGTGGATGTCGAGGTCCCGTCATAAGCCATGTACCAATTCAAGATGTCATGCGCCTCGAAGGTAGTCCCCGTTCCTGCCGTAAAGCCCACCCAGGCAGTACCACCACTCAGCCCCAAAGTCTCAGAAATATCAATGTCGACTGTAAGGATAGGAGTATCTTGTATACCAATCTGGTCCAAATAAACCTTCAGCTGGCCGGGCTGACCATCGCGGCCGGCTTCATAACTGATCTTGGCGGTATGAACGTTGCCGTCTGCCAGCTTAATTGTGTTTGTATACCGGTGTGGATCTTCGTGTCGCGGACTAAGCGGCCCCTGGGTGCCCCCTATTTGAACGCCAACATGGGAAGAACTGGGATCGGTTACATACTCGCAGTAAGGCGGGTTTTGAAAGGTATCGAACTCGATCGCCAACCCGTTTTCAATCGATTGGTAACCAACTCCACAGCCTCCGTTGCCGCTGGTCAAGGATCCGCGGGGATCGTTATGAATAACAAAAGCAAATCCATCAGCGCCACCGTTCCTGCCAGGTGGCGAGAGGCGAAAGTCGAACACCGTTTCGAAATGGTCGCTGACCGTGAGCGGTTTATGATACCAAGCCGCGCCAGCCTGGGCCATTATGGGTTGAGTAAGGCGCAAAACAGGAGGGGAATCTAAGCTGGGGGTATACACCTGTGCACTGCCTACGAGCTGCAAGCCGGAGGTTATCGCAAAGTTGGGGTAGCGAATTGCCACTTTCACACAGACTTCGTTGGAGTAGGGTGAGTAGTTGCTTTCAACTTGTATTCGCGCACGATAACAGTATTCCGTGTTGGGTTGAACTTGCTCATCCAGATAGGAATAACTGGTAGTTCCAGCAATATCAATGAGAGGCGGAAGCTCACTCCAGGAAATA
>JAUQXC010000239.1 GCA_030834825.1 Thermoflexales bacterium | reverse complement strand
GCCGGCGTAAGACCGGCCCCTGCAATATCGAAAGGCCAAGGGATGAGTGACAAGCACACGTTGATCCAAAAACGATTACACGACGAAGGCGAGAAACTATTGACCGTGTTTGAAGGTCTGACGCCGGAACAATGGCAGACGGTAATCTACACCGACGGCATGACGTGGACGATCAAGGACCTGCTGGCCCATCAGATCGCGGCGGAGGGTGAGTTTCAGTTTTACGGGCGTGATGTGCTGAACGGCGGCGAGGGTGCGCCGGAAGGCTTTGACATCAACGCCTTCAACAACCGCGAGGTTGCCGGCAAGGCCGACCGGACCGCCGCGCAACTGCTGGCCGATTTTCGCGCCACCCGCCAGGCCACCATCGATTTTGTCGCCACCATCCGCGACGATCAATTCGCGTGGCAGGGACGGCATCCCTTCTTCGGTATAATGGTCATTGAAGATATGTTCAAATTGATCTACCGTCACAACATGATGCACGCCCGCGATATTCGCAAGGCATTGGGGACAGGCTGAAGTCGCTTTGCAGCCCAGTCATTCCCGCATGCTTTAGGCGGAAATCCAGCGGGAGAGAATTGGGCACCCGCCTTGCCGTACCCTGGCTCCACCGGAGCCTGGCGGCACGCTTGGGCGGCGGGTGTGACGTAAACTAACAGGAGGAGACATCCATGGAACTCAGCGAACGCAAGCACTTGATTCACGATCATCTCACTCGGACACGCGCAGAATTGCTGGAAGTGATCGGGCGACTGCAACCAGCCGATTGGGAGCAGATCGTCCAGTCAGTGGAAGGCGGTTGGACGGTGAAGCAGGCGATGTTGCACCTGGCCACTTCGGAGAGCGGCCAGATCCTGACCGGCAAAGCCATCGCGGGCGGGCAGCCCACCGTGCCGGATGATTTCGATTTGAATCGCTACAACCAGCGGCAGGTCGAAAAGAACCAGGCCAAGCAGCCGCCTGAGATTTTGTCCAGCCTGGCGGAGTCGCGGCAGAAATTGCTGGCCTTTCTGGACGAAGTGAGCGCCGAGGTCTTGGACCAGCGCGGCAAGCACGCGCGCGGCGATGTAATCTCGCTGGAGCAGCTGTTCTATCGCATCGGCGAGCACGAGGCGGAGCATACCGCGGAGATCAAAAAGGCGCTGGGGAAGTAATATTGTCTGATTGCCCATCCATCTGAACGTCCAGATTATTCGAAGTGACCGTCCCTTTCGACAACGTCATCTCCACCTGCGTCGTGATGGAAAAATTAAGATTCATGTATGTCTGAATCGAACGCAAGGATTGGCTTTAGCTGTATAACCCATGCTGGCCCAGATTCATATGCTGAAGTCCTTGACCTGACGTGCTGGAAAGAGGAGTGAGTAATTGTCGATACTGAAATCCCATAAAAACGCCTTACGGCCTTTGATTCTATCCTTAATGCTTGGTGTTAGTGGTTGTATTTCTGCGCCAAGCAGAACAGGAGGTACAAGTTCCCTACTGGGGATTGTATATTATCGCTCGGAACGCCCTGAGGAATATACTGTTGGGAGTTTCTATTACTATGATTTCAGTGCACAACAAGCACGTCCTTTAACAAACAATAACGTGGATGGATATACCCGGGGCATCCATTGGTCGCCCTCGATGCAGCAGTTTGTCTACGCCGCCGGAGACCTAAGCCAGGCTGAGATTTTTACAACTAAGCTCATCGGTGGAGAGAGCAAGCAGCTGACTTCTAACGCCAAAGAAGACACTAAACCATCTTGGTCTCCTGATGGCAAACAATTAGTGTATACGGCAATGAACGAAGATATGTCTGGTTCGCGCATCTATCTTATGAATGCGGACGGAACTGAATCACGACCACTATTAAGGGACACGTCTATATTGAGTGGCGATACTGCGCCCTGGAGTCCAGATGGGCAGAACGTTGCAGTACTTGGGCAACCTATCGATCAACCTCTTTATGATAAAAGTGTGGATATTTATATCGTTGATGTTAAGAGTGGGGAGATCAAGTATCAGTTGGCAGATGGATCTTCACATTTACGGATGGCTTGGGCCCCCGATGGACAACAACTCGCTTTCACGAGTTCTCGAGATGCTGCGTCGGAACTCTTCATCTGGAACCTCAGTACTGGTGAAACCAGAAAGATTACCGATGTCAAAGAGGCTACAATTGTCGATTGGTCACCCGATGGACGTTATCTGGCCTTTCTGGCTGGGCCTTTACAGGCAGAAATGCATTTGTATATTATCCAGCCGAATGGTCAAGGTCTGAAAAATCTCACCCAAGACTTGCAATATGCTACCTCTGATGGGGTTGGTATGTGGTCGCCAGATTCAAGGTGTTTGGTATTTAGTGCTGTTTCTATCACGGATAAATCAGCGCCTGTAGCGAGTATCTATGTGATTAACACTCAAACCCTCTCAAAAGTCAAAATCACCGATGACCTTGCTTTCTATGGGGCTGGATCATGGGTCTGGTCTGCTGATGACAACATTTCTTGTGAGTCAATTTTCCAGGGAAAGTGAGTAGTCTCAAGCTTTGTCTCTCTCCTATCGTCTTCTCCTACCATTACCGCCGCACTGTGATGCGGCGGCACTGGTTCAGGTCTATGGGTAAACGCAATGCAATCGGAATAGGTCGGCGATCGACAAGCCTTCCGCCACGATGCCCAAGGTCACGGCTGGCACCTGTTGGGTGGTGAAGTGGACGCGCACAAAGTTGTGCAAGAGCCAGTAGACATCAAGCCGACATTGCAGGCGTTCGTTTTTTTGCATAGGTATTGGTCTTCCGTCGATAACAAGCCATCCGGCGGCGCAACGCGGCGTTAAACGCTTCGACATGATTGGCATGGATGTCGTGATCGGTCAACGTAGCTGTGGTTTTGGGAGGCTGCGGCTGCGGGGCTTGATATTTGGGGCGTTTGCGGCCTCTTCGATGCGCCTGTGAGCCTTTGTTCTTGACGCGGACTTGGACACCTTCTGGGAGCGTATGGCGCGGGCGACCGCGACGGCCAGTGCGAATAACCGTGTGGCAAATCTCAAAGAGCACGAGGCCATACCGCCGTTCCCCATCGGTGACGAGTGCCAGATCGTTGGTCTGCGGGACGACTTGGGCGAGCGTCTGAATGGCCTGCTCAAACAGGGTCCGATCGTGTTCGCCGCAACTCAAGTCCCAGATAAAGCGACTCGCCCGCTCCATGAGGACCAGCGTCCAACCCGACGAGTCGGCAGGCGGCTGATTCGAATTGACTTTGGTGTAGAGTTCGTCCCCTTCAATCACTTGATGCAGAAATTGATGGCACAGCGCATACAGCAACAAAGCGTCTTTCACTGGGCCAAGACGCTCTTGCCAGATGCGCAGCGTGTTCTTGGAGACA
>JAUQXC010000238.1 GCA_030834825.1 Thermoflexales bacterium | reverse complement strand
TCGCCGCTGGATACTGGCGGAATGAGCGGCGTCAGCGGACTGTTCACGGGAGCGTTAGGGAGGGGATGACGACTCCAGCGCCAGGCGTCGGCGACATCCTGGCCGTACCAGTCGCCCGATAGCTGCACGGCGGTGGCGGTGACGGCCGCCGTGTTAGTGAAGGACCACGTGTAGCTGGTTAGCTGGTTGAGACTAACCACCTGAGCCATTGATTCGCCGGTCGCCTTAAGGTGAGCCAAACCGAATAGGCTGCGCGCAAAGATCAGATCTTCAGTACTTTGCATGCCGTTTAAATAGAAATCAGGATAGGCCGATGTCGCTACGACATAGCCGTCACCATAAGCATACTCGATCATCGCGGGCATTTGATTTCCAGTGGTGCGCAGCAGGGTCACCTGAGCTTGCTCAGGAATCGAGGTGAATGAACCATCGATCTGCAGATCAGGTAGATCGCGCCCCAGCCCGATGAGCCAGTCAGAAGAATTGACGATGCGCACGGAAGCCGTCTTGCATAAGATGTCGTCCTTGTAGCCCAGACCGCTAACCTGTCCGCCGGGCAGCAGGCTCCAATCCTGTCCATGCGATTGGGCTACTACGATCAGCGTACCGCCGCTGGAGGTATAAGCCTCCAACCAAGCACGCGCTTCAGCACTGTCGCTAAAGCGATGTAGGCTGCCGCTCGGTGCGATAAGCACAGCAGGCGCTTCATAGGGCGAGTAATAGCGGCTGTTCGGCAAACCACTGACCCTGATTCCCCGCACGATTTGTACCGGCGCCGCGCCCGCGCCCACACTTCCCAAGGCAGCCAGTGTCCAGGTTGCCAGACCTTCATCAATGACACCTACACCCAGGCCTTGGGTCAGCACGCGCAGTTCATGCTGCAATTCCAGTTCTTGTCCACGCAGTGCCGCGTACCGGCCTTGCACAAAGGCCAGCGCATTCAAATAGGTACGCCGTTCTTGATCGCGCGGAGTGTAGTTGATGAAATTCATGAAATCGGTGTACGTCGACATCACGGCGTCGGTGATCGTTTGTGAGGGCGAGAGCGGGATCGTGCCACTGATCAAACCTTGAATTCGGGTCTCCGCCGCGCTTTGGGCGGCGTCAACCTGCGCCTGGTCGGCCAGCCGCTTGCTGGTGTCGGCATCAAAGGCCGCCAACTCAGCGCGGCGAAGGCGCAGTGCCCAATAGACCTCGGCGCGAGCCAGTCCTAAGCGCTGAGCAGTTGCAACTTGCTGCTGCGCATAAGTGATATCGCCACTGGCACCGGTCGGCTCTACCAAGAATTCATCTTCGGTCGCATCCCGCCGATCGTCAGGATGTCCATTCGGTGGATCGGCGCGGCATAGTCCTCCCCCCGTCTTCTCAAAATCATAGGCCGCCGAAAGATTCGCAATGAGGACACCCGTCAGGCGCACGATCTCAAACGCGGTAAAGAACAGATTGAACGATTTGGCCGCCATGCGAATGCGATCGAACAAACCCGCCAACGCGACAAACGAGAGCGGCTTCAGAATGACTGAGCCGCCGACACCCACCTGAAACTGCATCTCGGCGTACAGGCTATAAATGTCGTTGCCCCCATCCATGGAGAACGCAAACACGGGTGCCAGCTGTACTGCAAGAAACGTATTAATGGGAATTTCCGGCCAGGGTTGTCGCTGGAAGGTCTCCAACAACGGCTTGGCTTTAAAATTGATCGCCGCGATCACGTCTTTCATGGAACGCGCGGTGGAGGCCAACAGCACCTTGGCCGCTTCTTTCTGGGCATCCGTCAAACAACTGACATTCAGAGTGTAGGTGGCCCGGAAAGCGCTATAGGCCGTGAGCGTGAGCGATCCCAGCGTCAGGCCATTCATGGCCAGATTGATCGCCGACTCTTCAATCGATTTAACCCCGAAGTTATTGCGCAAGAAATCGCGCACCCCTTGTGAAATGGTATCGAGCCATTGCTCCGGATTTTGGAAGACGATGCCGTCATATTGCGGCTCGCGGCAGCCGATGTCATCGAGCTGACAGGCAATACTGGCTGACGCAATGAGGATTTCCAAAACCTTGAATTCTGCTTTCAGACCGCCCCCCAATGACATATCGACGCCGGGTCCTGCCTCCGCACGCAGCGCCGTGAAGACAGTCATGACCAACTCGCCCGCTTTGGTGATGAAACCATCGATGATGGCCGGGTCATGCACGATAACGCGCAGACCATACGGCTCACCCCGATCGGTGGGCACACTGACTGAGTAATGCAAAGGCCGATCGGGCTGCAGCTGGATCGGCGCAGTCTCTTCGTAGATGACCACATTGTTCGGGCCGAAAACCTGCACAGTCAGCTTGTCCTCGATCGGCTGCGCCTGGCGCGATTGGATCGTCAGGTTGTAGCGCCGCTCGATGGGGTCGTACTGGAAATCATCCAGCGTGATGGTCTTCTTGCCGTCATTCGCGACCGTTGCAAAATTGATCTGATAGTTCTCTTTCAACACCTTAAAAGCGCTCAAGCGCGTAATCTGTTCAAAAGTGCGTGAATCCGGAGACTGACCCTCGGTGGTGGCTGGCGGCAGATCGCGCAGCGTGTGATGTCTGATCGCGGCAGCACCGGAGACCGTGCGGTACTGCACCAATCCCGATCGGCCATCGGTATCAACACTAAGAATGTTCTCAACAGACTGAATACGCGGCGCAGCAGCCTGCGGAATGGTGACACGCGCCGGAGCGCTTTGGGCGTCGGTGTCACCGAATTGGATGATGGCCAATAACGCATAATCGCCAGCATCGAGATACAGTTCAGCGCGCGCGTGATGGTCATCAAGGCGGCGGGCCACCAGCGGTGGTAGCGGTTCGACTTCTGGCTTAGCAAAAGCTGACGACTTAACCAGATGAGCCGTCATAATCTGCGCAGCCAGCGGTGCATCGTCGATGATCTGCTCGGTTGTGATATCCACGATTAAACGCCCATCCGCTTCAACCGTGGTGCTGATCGTTGCGGCGCCAAGTTGGGTATCGGAACTGAAGTGATTCAGATCAAACATGAACGAGCGTACTTCAGTTTGGCCGTAACCGGGGGCGCTGGCTTGATAGAAATAAAGCGTGTTCGCGACGAGATGGACATCATCGACCAGGAAGCTGGCCAACGCCGCGCCCCAGGCGTCAGCACTGACTTCATGCTTTAGATCAACGTGCGCCGCACTGCGCGCATTGTTCCACACGTGGAACGTCACCGGCGTACCGGCCGGATTCGTCTGAGAGTTATTCGGCATGACCTCAATGCCCAGTTGAACTTCCGCGTACAGCACAGGTGCAGTCTTGCCCGTCACATCGCCAAAGCGCGAGACAGGTACAGCCCGCACCATGCCAGGATTAGAGGCTGGATCGACATCGCCGTCGAGCTCAATCGGGTAGCGCAGTGAACCGCCGTCATTGATTGGTTTTGCTGCAGCAGTCGCTGCAGCAGAAATGGGTTCGATCCCTTCACGTGCTAGCACCGGCAACGGGACAGCCGCCAAAAGAATGGTGCAGACCAGTATGAAGGACAACAGACGAGAGCGCGGGGTCAATTGAGTCATTGGTTTAAAGTCTCCTCTTTAAAATGACATGGCCAAATCGATCCTCTGCCTGATTGGGCAGAGGATCAGTAGGCTAAAGGCCAGATTCGATTGTTCGAAGTAGACGGGTGGAAGTGTGACATCTCGCACATCCTTGAAGATCGATCGTGGACGTGTTGTCACAGCAATATCTTATAAGGAGCTGGGTGAAAATGCATCGGCGGATTGGAAGATATTTGACCTGGACAAAGAGGAGATTTAAAGAAGGGTGAGCGTACGTCAAGCCTCCGCACCGTCTCCGTCAAAAAGCCGATTAGCTTGCAATGCGATTTTGACGACTTTCCGACCGGAGGGCTCCTAAATTAATTACCGCTGAACGCCCATGCAGGCATGTCCATCATGTGTCGCTCAAGCATCCCCCTGGTCGCCAGCGGTGCCGTTGTATGAGATGTAGCGTTCGGCCGGATCACTCAGCCGGTCGATCTCGTGGAAATAGATCATCGTCGTCTCGATCGAGGCGTGCCGCGCCATCGCCGCCACCTTCTGAACAGGCGCACCGTGGCGCAGCGCG
>JAUQXC010000237.1 GCA_030834825.1 Thermoflexales bacterium | reverse complement strand
CGAAGTGGGTCATCAGCTGAGCGGGCACAGCGTAGATCGCATCGGCGCGTCCCAGCAACTCCAGCTGTTGCTGTTCCACAATCGGTTCAATCTTGAAACCGTAAGTCTCTTTCAATTGTGTTGTAACAACGCGTTGCTGATCCTCTTTGAGCGCCGCAAAGCCCGCGCGCTTCAGCGAGCGCTCCGGCGGTGAGACGGGTTCACCCATGATGGTGTCACGCTTGCGGATCAACGCCGCAAAGAAGCCGGACGTGTCATACAACTGTGGCCACAGGCGAACGGCCTTGCTCATGTCGGGATGAAAGATTTGTTCGCCAGCGTAGATGAGGCCGGGTGCGGGAAGGGATAGGATGCGTTCGACGGATTCAAGCGCAATCTGCTGCGGATACTGCTTCAACACCGCGTCCAGTACGGCCTCGTCTTCTTCTGGCGCGAGGGTGCAAGTGGAATAGACCACTTGCCCGCCGGGCTTCACTGATCGTAAAGCGCTTTCCAGCAACTTAATTTGCCGCCGCTGCAATTGCAGGCGCTCGGTCTGAGAGACGAAGCGCGTCTTACGCCGCTCGGCAGTGCGCAGACTTTCGCCGCTGCACGGCGCGTCGAGCAACACCTGATCGAAGGTGTCGGGAAACCACTCGCCGTAGCGTTCGCCGGGATAACTCGTCAACGCGATCGAGAAGGCGCCCCAGGTCTGCACATTGGATCGCAGCGCGGCGATGCGGCCCGAGCTGCTATCATTCGCCAGAATGACTCCCCGATCGTCGATCTTGGCGGCGAGGTGCGTGGTCTTTCCCCCGGGCGAGGCGGCCATATCCAGGATCAGTGGAAACTCGATCGGGTAGTCGAACATCTCGGCGGGCAGCATCGAGGCCGCATCTTGCAGATAATAGAAGCCGGTGCGATGTTCGATGGTGCGGCTGAGGCTCTCTGCATTGCCCGTGATCTGCCAACCGCTGGGGCAGAAAGGAACGGCCTGCACTTGCCAGCCATACTCAATCGGCCAGGTTGCCCGCGCGGCAGCCAGAACGATCTTCAGGGTATTGACGCGCAGGGCAGGGGCTAGTGGTCGCGCGCACGCTTGTTGAAGTTGATCGATTTGATCAGTATTCAATAGGTGTCGATAATTTTTGAGACGATCTATGGGAGTGGTGATCATGAGCCTACACAAATCAGACGCTAAGCAGTGGGCGGTCTTTGACCCGTGCTATGGCAGAGGTTGGGACACCAACGCGCCCCTATGGTTAATTTGGGTGGGGTCATCCAGGTAATTTCCCCGCCACTCGGCCCAACCGGGACCGCCAGTAACATAGGCGGCTCCATAGCCCGTGTTACGGAAACGATTATTAATGGCCCGCATATTAGGGCCATAACCATAGGTGTTTGCTTCCAGCACCAGCTTCCAAGCGTTCCCTTCTAGTAAATTGCCCTCAATGTGCACATTATCGATATGACCAAACCCCGCCTGAAGAAATAAGGGGCCAGTCTCGCTTTCGCTGGAACTATCAATCCGGTTATTAAGCAAACTGGCCCCAGGCCCGGAATAATCGCGCAGAGTCATGCCATCTTGGTGCGAATCGGGCGGTGAATGGCGAAGACCATGGATGTAATTCTCTTCTGCCCTTATGGCAATGGGCGAGACGCCCCGGAGCCAAAGGCCAGTTCCGGAACCCCAAATATGGCAGCGTTCGATCACTCCACTACCGCCAAAGGCGGCAGACCAGCCGATATCCGCGCTGGGAACCGCCGTGCAATCGATATCGCAATCACGGATCCAAGCGCAAGTTGGCAAGACACTGCCGGTATCTCGATTGTAATTCCAGATTATCGGCAGGCCTCGGCTAATTGAGAGAGGTCGAATCCAGCATCTTTCCAGTGTGACAGTGCCCGCACTCAAATCAAGTTGCTTCTCGATCCGCACCTCCCGGATAACCGCCCCATCCGCCGGAGTATCTGATCCGGTATAAAGGGGTAACGCCGATCGATCAACACCTACCCCGGCCAACCCCGTATTGAGTTCATTCAGTTGCCAGCCCTTCAGAAGACGGCGTTGCTGAACAATGAGGGGCAGATAGATGGATGAGCCATCAGTGGTTACAGCGGCCTTTGCCGACGATCGATTCAGGGCGGTGCAGGATAGGCCTCCTGCAACAGTCAAGCTTATCAATAAAAACTGGCGACGCGTGAAGGGTTTCTTTATTGTCACAAAAAATCTCCGAGTTGCCGCTGATTTGCCTGCCCACTTCGTAAAATGGAATCGGCTGTACTTGCCAGCCATACTCGCGCGGCCAGATCGAGCATGCGGTTTCAAGTTCGATCTTTAGGGTGCTGTATTCGGCGGCTGGTGGATATCGGCCAGTTCACTCAAGTGTTCCCTGTCACCCGGTCAGCTCTCGCCTGTAACCAAACCGGGTAAACTCTTTTACAGGCCCCAGTTTGCCATACAAATGGATGGTTTTGTCGTCCCACCCCGTGAGGTAGGCCGTGGGGATGTGATTTTCGTGCAGAGCACGCAGGCAAGATCGGAGCACCATTTGCGCATACCCCTGGTTATGGTGTTCAGCATGCGTGCAGACTCTTTCGATTTCAGCCGTGCCATTGGCGCGATCGATAAAGGCTTCACAGCCCGATAGATGGGCGCCGGAACCATCGACTAAAACAAAGTCAAACCGGGCATCGTAGATTGGACTTGTCCGACAGTACGCACGGATAGCGTCATCGGTCTGCTTGTCCTCCGTGTTGCGGGGCCAGGCGCTCAGCCGCAAGATCGCTTGATTGTCGTAATTCTTGTTTTCAGCCATGCTTTGAAAACTGAGAGGCGCTGTCGGATAGGGATGATCGCAGAACTGCGCTGTGTCGAAGATCCGGACCATTTCAATGTCTTCGGTCCTGTGATAGCCCGCCTGTTCAAGTGCACGGATACGGTCCCCATGAGTTTCGACCGCGCAGGTAATCAATTCACTATAGTGCTTGCCCCATTCGCAACCAGCCCACGCCAGCATCTCGGGATATAGATAAGCATAGTCTTCCAGCACAATGATGTCGAATTGTTCGTCGAACCCTTCGGAAATTACGAACCCGATCAGTTCGTCGTAGTAATTGAACCACAGCTGCGCGCCAGCCGCATAATTGCCCGGAAAACGACGTTTGAGAGTGAACAGGTTGTATTTCCAATCGACCAGCCGGGCGACGTGCCACACAAACGACTCGCGCTTGCTGGCATTGTCCCGAACGATCACAGCGCACATGAGCTTGAAATCCGAGCTTTCATAAACAAACGGACGATGATAAGACTTCATGATGTTTCCGTTCCTTATTCCGACTTAGCGAAGAGATAATTTCTAGTGCAGGGTTGAAACAGATTGGGATTTTCCTTAAGCGCGCTTATTAAGCTCGCTCATTCTGGAACATGATGAAGTCGAAGTCGCCCGGCGACTGACCATAGCTGGTCAGCAGCACGGCGGCCTCGCTGCGGTGCTGCGTGGCATGGATGATAACATCTAGCAGGATGTGCCACACGACACGTTCGCGCACCGCACCGGGGATGACATAGCGGATCGTGCCGTTCAGCGTTTCCTCGGTCAAGGCGTCGAGATAAGCCCGCATCTCCTGTTGTTCTATCATCCAGCGCTCTCGCAGCCCGGCGAGTGTCGGAAAGGCGTCTTCGTGTAGCTCGGTCGCGTCATAGGCCGCCTCGTCTGCCAGAGATTCCTGGTAATACCCCTGGAGTGTGATCCGCTGCTGCCAGATATTGTCTAGTATGTGGACCAGCGTGGCACGCAACCCGCCGCGCCCGTAGAAGGTCGGGGCGGCGTACTGCTCCGGACTCACCCTAGCGCAGGCCGCCAGGGTGCGCGCATCAGCCCAGTCATTGTAATCATACAACAGCATGATTTCATCGATTTTCATCGTAGCATCTCCGTTAAGAGGATAAGGAAATTTAGACACGAAAACGCGGCGACTCCCACCCGTCGGATGCAATCTACCCTGGTGCCCGCGCCATTCCCTCACCGAAGAACGTGGCTCGTCAGGGTCGATTATGGAAATTCGCCGATCACGTTCTTAGGACTCTGTGTTAGGCCCGACCAAGCCATTGTCACATTTCTTCGTTTTCAAATATTTCGTCATAGAGCTTTCGTGTTCCATCAAATTGCTTTGCCTCGAATGGGTAATTTTGCTCTTCACAAATCTCCTTTGAAAGGTAATAGGTGATTTCGAGTAAATGTTCAATTGTTTGGATTGCGTCAAAGACAGCATACTTGGCAAAACACAGTGGTAATTTCTCGAGCACGACTTGCGGGATACGCTGTTCCAAAAATCTCCCATCATATCGAATGCCTTGCGAAGTCTTGGTGACGGATGCGGTATGAAATTCGATCAGTTGAAGGAGCCGATTATTGATCTGCTGATTGATGCGGCTCACTGCCACCCATAATTCATTTCGCCTGATTTTTTTTGCAGCAAACAATAACTCAAAAAGGAGAGTATTGATGATCTGTTGTAGTTCGGCTTCAGTCGGGGGCTTGGGTGGTTCGTCTTTTACCTTTACCAGACTGGTTTCGACTTTTACCGTTAGTCTATTGGGATGAGCATCATAAATGATCTCATAGCCATGCGCATGGATCTCCGCATTCAGTGAAAGAACA
>JAUQXC010000022.1 GCA_030834825.1 Thermoflexales bacterium | reverse complement strand
ATCACTGAACGCAAAAAACTGGAGGAACAGGTCCAAACGGCTTTTGAACGCCGCGGTCTCCAGGTGCAACTTTCTACGCAGGTTTCCCAATCCATTGCCGCTGCCTCCAACCTGGAAGAGTTGTACGAACGCGTGGTCACTCAAGTCAAAGAACAGTTTGGCTATTACCACACCCAGCTGCTCCGCTACGATGCGGCCCAGCAAGCAGTAGTACTCGTTACCGGTTATGGCGAGATTGGCGCGAAAATGTTGGCGGCCGGACACCGCCTGCCCATGGGCGAAGGGTTGATCGGGACTGCGGCGGCCAGCGGAGAAACCGTCTTGCGCTCGGTGTTGGAAAACGACCCCGACTGGCATCCCAATCCCCTCCTGCCGGAGACCAAAGGTGAGATCGCGGTACCCATCAAGTTGGCCGATATCGTGCTAGGTGTGCTGGATGTTCAGAGCAGTGTGGCCGGTGCTCTTGACACCGACGACCAACTCCTTTTGGAGGGGTTGTGCGGGCAGATCGCGACCGCAATCGAAGGCACCCGCTTACGCCAAGAAATGGGCGAACGACTTGAGGAAATCAATCGCCTGTATCGCGCCATGAGTCGTGAAGGCTGGCGCACCTATCGGGAAGCAGCCGATGTTCGCTCAGGATTCATGTTTGACCAAGGTGGGCTTAAACCAGTCCAAGACGTCAAGTTAGCAGAAGAGTTTTTCGCGCTGGCCCCTCTCACGGTGCCTGGCGGAGAGATCATTGGAACCTTAGCTGTCGCCGATGACCCGCAACGCCCGATCGCGCCCGAAGATCAGACTTTCCTGCAGCAAGTCTCCGTGCAGGTTGCTTTAGCATTGGAAAGCGCCCGTCTCTTCGATCAGACACAAGAAGCCCTGAGTGAGGCCGCGCGGCGAGCCGCAGAACTGCAAACCGTGGCCGAAGTGAGCGCCACCACCGCGACTCTGCTCGATCCCGATCGGCTCTTGCAGGCCGTGGTCGATCTCACCAAAGAACGCTTTGACCTCTATCACGCGCATATTTACCTGGCCGACACAGCCTGGCAAACACTCCTCCTGGCGGCAGGCACTGGTGAGGTTGGGCGCAAGATGGTCGCCGAGGGACACGCGATTGCCGTGGATGCGGAAAGATCCCTCGTGGCCCGTGCGGCCCGGGAACGGCAAGCCATCATCGTGAACGACGTCCGGGCTGAACCCGACTTCCTGCCCAACCCCTCGCTGCCCGAGACTCGTTCCGAAATGGCGGTACCCATTATCATTGGTGACAAGGTCCTGGGCGTTTTCGACGTTCAAGCGGATCGGCAAAGTGCTTTTGGTAAAGAGGAGGCCGGCATTTACTCCACGCTGGCCGCCCAAGTGGGGGTTGCCCTGCAAAATGCGCGCCTCTATGTGGAACAGGCCAGCACAGTCGCCCAGCTGCGCGAGCTCGACCGCCTGAAATCCTCCTTCCTAGCTAACATGAGCCACGAACTGCGCACGCCGCTCAATTCCATCCTGGGCTTCAGCGATGTCATGCTGGACGGGCTGGACGGCCCATTGACCGAGATCATGGAAAACGATCTAAGGTTGATCAATCGCAACGGGCAGCATCTGCTGAGTTTGATCAACGACGTGCTGGACATGGCCAAGATCGCGGCCGGCAAGATGAATCTGAATATCGAGCACTTCAATTTGCACGAAGTCCTGACGGATGTCGTCAACATCACCGCTCCCCTGGCGCGCGACAAAGCGTTGGTCCTGCAGCTCGAAACTGAGGCGTCACCCGATCTCGAGATCGAGGCTGATCATATCCGTCTCCGCCAGGTCATGATCAACCTGGTTGCCAACGCGATAAAGTTCACCGAGACGGGCGGTGTCACGATCTTCACCACGCGGCAAGCGGGGTGCCTGCGCATCAACATCCGCGACACCGGCATCGGCGTGTTACCCGAACAAGCGCAGCTGATCTTTGAAGAATTTGGTCAGGTGGACACTTCGACGACGCGTAAGACAGGTGGCACAGGCTTGGGGCTGCCGATTAGCCGCAAGTTAATTGAATTGCACGGCGGCCAGCTGTGGGTTGAAAGCAGCGGCGTGCGCGGTGAAGGGTCCACTTTCATCATTGAACTCCCGGCAACCGGAGAGGTCCCGCATGCCTAAATTGCACTTGCGCGCAACCTGCATGGAGTGCGGTCAGCTGCAATGGACCCGGCCATTAGACAACGCAACTTGTGAAGCGTGTGGCTCCGAGTGGCTGCAAGGCCATTACGATTACGCGGCGTTCAAGCGTGAATTGCTGCGCGGTCTGCCGGGTCGGCCGCACAATCTGTGGCGGTATCATGACGTGCTCCCGATTGTGGATCCCACTTGTCCGGATTTGATCGTCGCGGGAGGCACCCCGCTTCGACCGTCGCGGCGCTACGCGGCGACGCTGGGGGGCATGTCCTTATACCTCAAGGATGAACGGTTGCATGCCACCGGTTCGTTCAAAGATCGGCAGGCCGCGGTATCGGTGGCGGCCATGTTGGAGGCCGACATTCACGAATGCGTTATCGCGTCAACCGGGAATGCCGCGGTCTCCTATGCCGCCGCTTGTGCGCGGGCCGGGATCAAGCTCTGGGTCTTCATGACCAGCCTGGTGCCTCAAGAAAAGCTGCGGGAAGCGGCGCTCTTCGGAGCCGAGGTCATCAAAGTGAGCGGCACTTACGAGCAAGCCAAGCAAATCGCAGCTGACTTCGCACACCGCCGACGCCTCTTCTACGATCGCGGGGCGCGCAGCTTGCCCGCACGCGAAGCGTTTAAGACCATCGCCTACGAGATCGTCGAGCAGTTGGGGTGGCGGGCCCCCGACTGGTACTTCCAGTCGGTGAGTGGTGGACTTGGCCCGCTGGGTGTGCATCGGGGTTTTCAAGAATTATTTGAGATGGGGCTGATCGATCGCATTCCCGCGCTGGCGTTGATTCAGGTGGAAGGCTGCTCGCCCATGGTGCAGGCCTTCAAGGCCGGACGGGATGTCGCCGAGCCGGTTACGCCGGAGACGCTCATTGCCATTCTCTCGTCGGGTGATCCGGGCAAAGCTTACACGCTCTTGTGGCAAAAGCTCCAGCACTCGGGCGGAACGCTGGAAAGCGTCAGCGACCGGGAAGCCTGGACGGCGATGCAAACGCTGGCCCGGACCGAAGGCATGGCGGTGGAGCCCGCAACGGCCGTGGCTTTTGCCGGGCTTGAAAAGTTAGCCAAACAGGCTATGATCAAGCCCGAGGATCTCGTCGTCGTCAACTGCACGGGGCACACCTTCCCGGTGGAAAAGCACGTGCTGGGCGATCAATGGCGTGTCGATGTCGATCTCGCCAGCAATCAACCACCCACTCTGCGCGACGGCCTGGTCGCAGCACTGGCACGCCTGGATGAGAACGTCACCACGGTTCTCATCGTGGACGACAATGCCGATGATGCGACGCTGATCCGACGCTTGCTTGAAGCGAAAAAATCGTATCGGGTGTTTCATGCGCTGGATGGTCTGGCCGGTCTGGCCGAAGCACGGCAGCGATTGCCCGATCTGGTTGTGCTCGATCTGACGATGCCCAACCTGGATGGATTTTCCGTCCTGGAGGAATTGAAGGGGGATGCCCGCACCCGCCACATTCCCGTCATCGTCGTGACGGCTCGCGACATGACCGAAGCCGAGCGCCAACGCCTGACCGGGCATGTCGAGGCGCTCTATCAAAAAGCAGCCTTGTCGCCACGTGCGTTCGTCGAACAAGTCGTGCATGTGTTGGATATGAAAACCGGACGCGAAGAGGATCGTTAGATGGCTAAAGTCTTGTATATCGAAGACAATCCTGACAACATGCAGCTCGTCCAGCGGGTGATTACGGCACTGGGTCACCTGTTCTTATGGGCCGGTGACGGGGTGAGTGGCATCAGCATGGCGCAGCTGGAACACCCTGACCTAATCTTGCTGGACATTAACTTGCCGGACATTGATGGCCACGAAGTGGCCCGACGCCTGCGCTCTCATAAAAACGACCTGCTGCACGTGCCCATTATCGCCATCACCGCCAATGCGCTCAAAGGCGATGCAGAGAAGGCGCTGGCCGCGGGCTGCGATGTGTACATGTCCAAACCGGTGAACATTCGCGAGCTGCGGGCGCAGGTGATGGGCTTCCTGCCTGACGCGAAAGTTCCAAACGCGCTGGGTTAAAAAGCAGGTCGTTGAATGACTCAAGCAGATCAGCCGATTCCAAGCATTCTGGTCATTGATGACAATCCCGAACATCTCGAGCTGGTTCGTCGGACGCTGACGGCGCGTGGCTACCAGGTCTTCCTGGCGCCCAATGCCGAGACCGGTCTGCAACTGGCGATCGAACAACGACCGAATTTGCTCGTGGTCGATCTGGGGTTGCCGGACATCGACGGGCAGACCCTGATCGGTCGCCTGAGACATATGGCGCTGTTTGCCGATACGCCCATCATCGCTTGCACCGCCTGGCCAGAGGAAACGGCCCGCAGCATGGTTGAAATGTATGGTTGTAACGGCTACATCAGTAAACCCATTCGGACAGCCGACTTTGCCGATCGAATCGCTTCCTACCTCCGACGCTAATCCGCACCCGCCGACGCCGCTGTTAACGACCGCGGAGGAAAGTGATTCCTCCCTACAGCTAGTCCCGGCTAGTTCTTTCAGTATCGACCAGTTGGTGGCCGCCTATAATCAGACCCGGGTGGACTACCTGGTGCCGATGCCGATGAATGCGGCGCGCCTGGCCGAATACATTCACGTCTATGATGTCGATCTCGATCATTCACAGGTTGCCGTTGAGGGAGATCAGATTCTGGGTCTGGCCATGTTGGGCGTGCGGCCCAACCAAACCTGGATCACGCGCCTGGGGGTCCTGCCGATCAAGCGCAGACGCGGCACCGGGGAAGCGCTCATGCGTGCCCTGTTAGAGGCCAGCGCGCAGTTGAAGATTGGTTGTACCTCTTTGGAAGTGATCAAGCACAACACCCCGGCGCACACACTTTTTCTGAAACTAGGCTTCATTGAAACACGTGAACTGCTTATTCTGCGCCGTCCCCCTGACCCACCCATCGAAATTCCGGCAGCCGAGGTCGAATGGCTTGAGCGTGCCGAGGCGTTGGCGCTCCTCAGGACGCGTCTGACCCTACCCGCCTGGACCAATGAGACGCCTTCGCTCGCCAACATCGCTGCGCTTAGGGGCTTGTCGCTCAGTTTGCCGGATGGCTCCACCGGCTGGCTGATCTTCGAACAGGAGAAGT
>JAUQXC010000236.1 GCA_030834825.1 Thermoflexales bacterium | reverse complement strand
TCTCCGGTGTCAAGCCGCCCGCTAACAAAATCGGGTATTGCTGTGCCAGCTTCGTTGCGATCGACCAATCGGCCGTGTAGCCTGTCCCACCATACTGACCCTCGCGATAGGCATCCAGCAACAACACCGGAGCATTGGGGCCATGCGGCGCGAACCACTCGGCATCGATCTCGGCTTCCTCTTCCGAGGTGGGCCGCAGGGCCTTGAAGCCTCGTCCGTGCAACTGCTCCACCACGCGCACCGGCTCATCACCATGCAACTGCGCCAGATCGATCGGCACAATCTCCAGAATCGATCGGACTTCCTCCAATGGCGAATTCACGAACACGCCCACCAACAGCGGCCTCTGCTCACCCGATCGAATCTGTGCGGCGATTTCGCGCGCGCGCTCCGGCGCGAGATAGCGTGGACTCCTGACATAGAAGTTGAAGCCCAGCAAATCCGCACCAGCCTCAATTGCCGCCTGGGCATCGTCGAGGTTGGTGATCCCGCAGATCTTTACTTTCACCGGGTCACCAACTCTCGCACTTTCGCGCCCACCTTGCCCGCCGTCACCAGCGCCTCGCCCACCAGGATCGCGTCCACACCCATCTTCCTTACTCGCGCCACGTCAGCCGCTGTACGAATGCCGCTTTCGGCCACGAGCGCGATGTTCGCCGGGATGCTCTTCCGCAACCGCGCCGTCGTCTGCAAATCGACGCTGAAATCGTGCAAATTCCGGTTGTTCACGCCGATCAACTTCGGCCCGATCTTCAAGGCCGTTTCCAGTTCGGTTTCATCGTGCACTTCCACCAGTGCCAGCATGCCCAGTTCATTGATCTGCTGCTGTAGTTCCTGTAAGTGCTCCAGGCGCAACGCCGCGACGATCAGCAGCACGGCATCGGCCCCGGCCGCACGCGCTTCGTAAACTTGATAGCCGTCGATGATGAAGTCTTTCCGCAAGGCTGGCAATCCTGTTGCTTCACGCGCCAGGGTAAGATCGCGCAACGCGCCCTGAAAGAACTTCTCATCCGTTAGCACGGAGAGCGCCGCTGCGCCATTGGCCGCATAGGTTCGGGCCAACTGTGCCGGGTTGTATTCAGGCCGCAGCAAGCCTTTTGACGGTGAGGCCTTCTTGCATTCGGCGATCAACGCCGGTCGTCCGGCCCGCTTCAATGCGCCGAGAAAGTCACGCGGCCGTGTCTGAGTCAAGGCCAGTTCGCGCAGCTGTTCGAGCGGTAGGCTGCTGCGCCGCTGAGCGACTTCGCTGCATTTGTTAGCTAGAATTCGATCGAGAATCATGATGTGTCACGCCGTCATTGCGAGCGAAGCGAAGCAATCTCCCGGGCCTAAGAACGAGGTTGCTTCGTTGCAGAAAGCGCTCCTCGCAACGACGCCCTTTATATCTTTGCGCTAAACTCCACCAGCTCATCCAACTTCTGCAACGCCGCGCCCGACTCCAACGAACGGCGCGCCAGTGAGAAACCTGCGCGCAAATCACCCGATTCAGCCGCCAGCGCCGCCGCCGCATTGAGCAGCACGGCATTCTTGCGCGTTCCATTCAACGCTCCGGCCAGCACGCCGCGCAGAATCTTGGCATTGTCTTCCGGTGTGCCGCCGGCCAGATCCGCCATGTCGCCACGAGGCAGATCCAGCATCTCAGGCTCCAGCGCCATCGTCGTGACTTTACCATCCTTCAGATGACTTACGCGATTCGACCCGACCGTACTGAGTTCATCCATACCACCGTGCCCGTGCACCACAAACGCGGCGCGCGATCCGAGTTCGCCCAACACTCGCGCCAGCGGCTCCGTCAATTCAGGATCGAACACGCCGATAATCTGCACATCGGCCCCCGCCGGATTCGTCAACGGGCCGAGCACATTGAAGATGGTACGCTGTCCGATTTCCTTGCGGGGTCCCCCAACATGCTTCATCGCCGGGTGGAACTTTGGCGCGAACAAGAAACCGATGCCCACTTCGTCGATCGCCTGACCCACCTGCTCCGGCGTGAGATCGAGGTTGACACCCAAAACCCCCAGCACATCGGCACTGCCGCACTGGGATGACGCGGCACGGTTGCCGTGCTTGGCCACTTTGCACCCGGCCCCGGCGATGACAAACGCCGCCGCCGTGCTGATGTTGAACGTGTGCTTGCCATCTCCGCCCGTCCCGGCCGTGTCATAGAGCGTGCCCTCTTTCTTCACCGGCACCGGCACGACGTTCGCCCGCATCGCCCGCGCCGAACCGGTGATCTCGGCCACCGTCTCGCCCTTCATTCGCAGCGCGATGAGATACGCGCCGATCTGCGCCTGCGTCGCGTGGCCCGTCATGATATCCATCATCGCCGCTTCGGCTTCAGCCTGGGTCAAGTCTTCACGACGAATGGTCTTGGCAATAGCGTCTTTAATCATCACTGGCCTCCTGATTCACCCGTAAAACGTCAGGCGTAAAGCGCCATGACGTTTCATGGTTTATGCGCGTTGCACTTGCGGCTTGATCGCTAAGAAATTCTTCAACAACTGCTTCCCGTGCTTCGTCAAAATCGATTCGGGATGGAACTGCACGCCGTAAGTGTGATGCGCTTTGTGCTTCACGCCCATCACCACCCCGTCGCTGGTAAACGCCGTGATTTCCAGGCAATCCGCCACCGGCTCCTCCACCATCAGCGAGTGATAGCGCGTCGCCTCGAACGGGCTGGGCAGCCCATCGAAGATGCCTTTGCCGTGGTGGTAGATCTGTGAAGTCTTGCCGTGCATGAGCTGGGGCGCGCGCTTCACCACGCCGCCAAACGTCGCACCGATGCACTGATGGCCCAAACATACGCCCAGGATCGGAACCTGACCGCTGAAGCGTTGAATCGCTTCGTTGGAGATACCGCCATCGTCTGGAACACCAGGACCGGGTGAGATCACGATCTTCTCCGGCTTCAGCGCCGCCAACTCATCGATTGTGATCGCATCGTTGCGGAATACTTGCAAGTCCGCACCCAACTCGCCCAGATATTGGACGAGGTTGTAAGTGAAAGAATCGTAATTATCGATTACGGCGATCATGTTGTCACCCCTCAGATCCTCACTTTTCCGCCATTTCAATTGCCACCGCCAACGCCTTCGCCTTATTTAGCGTCTCTTGAAACTCACTCGCCGGATCGGAATCGGCCACAATGCCTGCGCCGGCTTGAATGCTGACGACGTCGTCCACCATCTGCATGGTGCGGATCGCAATGCACGTATCCATGGCGCCATCGTAGGAGAAGTAGCCTACCGCTCCGGCATAC
>JAUQXC010000235.1 GCA_030834825.1 Thermoflexales bacterium | reverse complement strand
GTTGGCGCCGCTTGGCGATCGCATGGTGGATGAGCTGACGGAACTGACCTTTACCGCAGTCGCCACCACCCCAGTACCAACCGTATTGACCTACACGCTGGACGCGGGTTCGGTGGGCGCCATCACCCCCAATGGTGACTTCAACTGGACTCCTAGCGAGGCCGCTGGCCCCGGCGTTTACACCGCGACTGTGCGCGTCACCAGTGGCGAGTATGATGACTTTGAAACCGTCAATCTTACGGTGAATGAAGTGAATACCGCGCCGGTGATGGCGCACATTGGCTATCGGGTCGTCAACGAGCTGGAGATGTTGGTCATTGCGGACACGACCACCGATCCGGACCTGCCGGCCAACCCGTTGACCTACTGGCTGGACGAAGGCTCAGTGGGCGAGATGGACGCCACGACCGGTCGGTTTACCTGGACGCCCACTGAAGCCGAGGGCTTTGGCGTCTACACCGCCACCCTGCGCGTGAGTGACGGCGCCCTGGAAGATTCCGAATTCGTTATCATCGTCGTGAATGAGGTTTACCAGCCGCCCGTCCTGCAGCCGATTGGCGACAAAATGGTGGACGCTCTGACGCCGTTCTACTTCACCGCCCGCCTCGCCTATTTTGATCTACCTCTCCGTCCTATGACTTACACTCTGGCTCCAGGCTCAGTCGGGGCCATCGACGCGGGCACGGGTTTGTTCAGTTGGACACCAGGGGCGCTGCCGGAGACGTACACGACCACTGTGCAGGTGAGCGACGGGGCTTTCACCGACACTGAGACCATCCAGCTGACGGTCAATGTGGATACGCCCGGCCAGGGTCATTGGGTGCTGGTGGCTAATTCCTCCAGCGGGCCATACGGCAATCCCCCGCCCTTCTCCTCTTCCAACTTTCACATCGTAGATACGACCGACGACACGGTCTATGGGCCATTCTTGGCTGGGCAGCTGGGTTCCATGGGCGGCTCGCGGTTTGATGTCATCGTTACGCCTGATGGCAGCACCGCGCTCTTCTCCAATTTTGGAGACTCAACGGTGTTCCTGGTGGATATGACGAATCCCATCACGCCGTCTTTGATCACCTCGGTGACAGTCCCCTTCTTCGCGGAGGATATGGATGTCTCGGCGGACGGCCGCTATGCCCTGGTGACGGATGGCGGTTTTTCATCCGAGGTCGCGGTCATTGACATCCCCGCGGCCACCCTGGTGTATACCGCCAACCTAGTGCAGAGGCCGACACCCGTTGAGCGAATTTCGGCAGTGGAGACTATGCCCAATACCGCTGAAGACCAAAAATTCAGTGCTGCGTTCCCGCAGATGTCTCCTGAGAGTGTAATCGACAATGCTCAGGCGCAAGCGGTAGAAATTGCGCCCGATGGCACGGTCATCGTGGCGGATTACTGGAATGGCGCTATCCATACCTTGCTCCTGGATGAGCAGGGGAGACTCAACGCAATCAACACCTATACCTACACGCATCCTGGGTGGCCCATCACGAATACTGCATACGCACTACGACCCGTGAATCTGGGCCTATCTCCCGACGGCCAGACCCTCATCGTCTGTAATACAACGACCACCACGGTTGGCATCTACCGGCTCGTCTCACCGGGTGTCTTGACGTTTACGGGGGTAGTCACGGGGTTGGAAGGCGCCTACAACCACTATGATTTTGGACCCGGGACTGTTCCGCATGGGGCGGTGCAATCGGTGGCCTTCAATGCCGCAGGCGACAAAGCCTATGCTGTGCTCAATGGGCTGTTTACGGCGGGTACCACGATTACCAACCCCGTCGTCGATACCCAACTCATCGGCGTCTTGAACGTCACCGGCCCCGGGCAGGTCAGTCTGGAGGCTGGCGGGGTGGTGACCCTGCCTCATCATGGCAGCAGCCAGCTCTTCGGCGTGGATGTGATCGCCATTGCTGGGAACAAGGCTTACGTGGGATATCCGACTCTGAGTGGATCCGCTGATCCCGATTCAGGGGAAACAACACTGGCAGTCGTGGATCTCACCGATTACAGTGTCACCACCACGATGGTGTTTACTTATGAGGTTTCCATTCCCACCGGAGTGGCGGCCTTGCCGTCGCGCCTGGATTTGCACCAAACGGTGAGTGATCCAACGCCGGTTCCTGGCCAACTCGTCACCTACACTCTGTTGTTAGCGAATGCTGGACCGCAGATCGCCGCGATCACACTGCGGGACGTGTTGCCGTCGGAAGTGGACTTCGTCGGCCCGATCACTCTCTTCCCGGCGAATGCCGGCATCGTGGGCAGCACGCCGCCGACGCTGACTGCCGGCCTGGTCATCTCGGCGTATCAACATATCACGGTCACGTTCCCGGTGCGGGTGAGCGCGCTGCTTCCGGGAACGGTGGTTACAAACACGGTTTGGGCTGAGAGTCCCAAGCTCACTACGTCAGCCAGGGCGCAAGCGGTCGTTACGGTTGAGCCTCATCGCATATATCTGCCGGTCGTGTTCAGGTAAGCGGTCGCCTGCCAGCGTAATCAACCGCGTCTGCCAGCACGCTGAGGTAGAAGAATCCTGACGCAACGGCTAGAAACATACAACGCGCCATTCGAACGATCGGGTGGCGCGTTGTATGTTGCACCGTGTTAGTCGCGATGTTGTCTGACGGTGTCGCCGACGCGGGATAAAACTTGTTGAGCAACTTCGCGTGGTTTGTGCAGCGGCCGAGATCGATCGAGTTGATTGATCATACCAAACGTCTCGATTGTGAGTTCGCAGCGCTGTTCGTCCTGCGGGACGATGAGGAGATAGAGGCTGACATGACTTGCATGGACGAGGGGAAGGTTGACAAGATAGTCGGCTTGAATGAGACCCAGTTCTGGATCACTTCGTTCGATCTTAGCGCCGATTGTTCGAAGGCAGTCCAGGCAGTGCGCAAATACTTCTGGCGCGCTGGCCGGATAGATTTGACTGGTGTGATATGGGTCTGTCATGCTGCTCCTGAAAAGGCGATTGTTATGGGCTGGGCGTGACGAGGCCCGCCTGGGTCAACAGCAGCAGCACGGCAATCGTGACTAGCCACCCAAGGCCGACCAGCAAGAAAATCAGCGCCGGAAACCACAGTTCCACCACTGAATCGACGACGGCCTCTTCGGGATCGGTCGGATCATACAACACCTTCACACTGCGTCCGACCTTGCCCCTGGCCCACGGCACACCCACGCGGCCTTCAAACTGAATCGTGCGTCCGTCGGCAGTTTGAAATTCGATGACGGGATAGGCTGTATAGCGATTGACGCGCGAAGTGCGCCAGGTTGCATCGACGTAGCGCCCTTGTGCTGCTTGCGCCTTGCGTTTGAAAGTGAGTGCACGACGCATAA
>JAUQXC010000234.1 GCA_030834825.1 Thermoflexales bacterium | reverse complement strand
GCCTGCTGAAGGCGGATATAATGCCCCGCGCATCCCTTACCCAGCAAAGTTGCAAGTACGGTTTTCTCGAGGATTCAATGAACTGTCGCCACTGCGGCGCGCACCTTGCGCCCGATGATTTGGTCTGCGGCAACTGCGGCAACATTGTCGATACCGCGCCGCCGGCTCCCACTGTTGCACTGAGACCCATTCCACGAACTCCCCCCGCCAAGGCCAAAGCACGCCGCCTATCGGCGACGACGCTGCTCATCCTGGCTTTTGCCTGCGGCTTCCTGGGGCTGATTGCAGCCGCAGGGATGAGTGGCATTTACGTGGGCATGCAGGATCGTCAGGCTGCGGCCCAGGCTCAGGCCGACAAATACTATCGTGAAGGCCTCACCAATCGTACGTCCGGCAAATTGCAGTTGGCCAAAGTCGACTTTGAGTATGTCTTGACGATCAACCCCAGTTATCCCGGGGCGCGCGAACAGCTGACCCAAATTTTAGAGCTGCTCGCCGTCAAACCCACGCCCACTTTTGCGGCCCAGGTGGATGTCACTCAGCAGCTCTATCAAACCGGGGTGGAAGCTTACGATCAGAAGAAATGGAAGAAAGCCATCGAAGTCCTGTCACAAGTGCGCGCCATTGACCCCGCTTACGAAAAAGATCGCATTGCGCAAATGATTTATCAAGGCGCACTGACCTACGGCCTGCAGCTCCTCAAGGAAGAGCGGCTGGAAGAAGCCATCGCCTACCTCGATCAAGCCGCGTATCTGAGATCACTGCCATCTGACGCCGAGCTCGAAGTACGGTACGCGCGCATGTATATCACGGCGCGCGATTATTGGAACGTGAACTGGGAAAAGGCGATTGAAAGTTTTGGCGAACTCTATCAGATCGGCCCGGGGTATCGCGATACTTTCGCGCGCTACGTGGACGCTTATATTCAATACGGCGATGAACGCACACGCGCCGGCGATCCCTGCGCGGCCCAAACACAATACGCCGAGGCCCTGAAACTTCGTCCGGCCGCCGACTTGCAAACCAAAGCAGAGGCCGCCCAAGAAGCCTGTCTCACGGCGCCCGCTTCCATCACCGGCACCCATCAAACGCTGGCAGGATTGTACACCGGACGCATTGCTTATCCCGTGTTTGACGTCAATGGTGCCCGCATTCTGGCTGCCAGCGCCGGCGATCAAACGATTTATACCGCTGCGTTCGGCGACCAACCGGAGTGGCAACGCAACGGCGGCCGGTTCACACATCGCGCCGGTGGCAGTGGCGCCAGCGTGATTGCAGAGGGCAACAGTGTCGCCATTGCACCGGCCGGCGCAGAATTTCCCACCTTTTCGCCCGATGGCGCGCGCGTGATCTACTCCCTGCAAGGCCAGTTGTACCTGATGAATGCCGACGGAAGTGGATCGCCGATCGAGTTGGGAGCGGGATCCGCACCAACCTGGGGACCGGGCGGCTTGCTGGCTTACTCGGGTTGTGATGCTGGCGGCTGCGGCATTGTGATCCGCAACCCCGATAACGCCGATCCGCCCCGCCGCTTGACGGGCAGTCCCAACGATATCCCGACTTCGTGGTCACCGGACGGCTTCAACATTTCGTACTACTCCAATGTCAGCGGCAGTTACGATCTGTTCTTCGTCAACACGGCAGGCGGTGTGCAGCAAGTCACCAGCAATGCCGGCAACAATGTGGGCGGTGCGTGGGGACCCGATGGTGCACACATCGCCTTTCTCTCCGATCGCGATGGGGCCTGGGGCCTGTACATCGCCAAATATGACGGCACCGAGGCCACCAAGATCGCCCTGGCCCCGCAAGGCGATTGGCTGCGCCAGCGCGTGTCGTGGGTGCCGTAGAATCTTTTTCAGGCAGAACACAAAGGTTACCCATGTCAGTCGAGAGCACCTGGGCAGAGCGCGCACTGCACTACGCCAAGCACATCGCCACACGGATCGGTCCACGCGGCGCAGCCACACCCGAAGAAAAGCACACCGCCGATTACGTCCAACGGCAAATGCAGCTGTTAGGGTTAGGCGCTGTGCATGTCGAGACTTTTAATACCGTGACCGCCGGCTGGCTGCCGATCACCATCATTTTCTCGATTGCGGTGTGGAGTGTATTTGCCTGTTGGAGTTTGTTCTATCTGAACCAGGGCCGGCCGATCGGAACGGATGTGACCAACAGCGAACAGCTCGTGACCAGCCTGCCTGGGGCACTGGTGGCTGCCGGCTTGTGCATCGTAGCCCTGGTCTTCCTCTTTCTCGAAATCACTCTCCGCGATCATCCGCTGCGCCGTTTCGGTGCACGCGGGCGCAGTCACAACGTCATGGGGCGTCTCGCGCCTGCACAAACCATGCAACAGCGAGTGGTGCTCATGAGTCAGCTGGACACGCCGCCTGCCACCGCCGTGTTCAAGACTTCACGCCGCTCGCGGCTGTTTCGCACGCTATTCTATCTGGGCGCGGCCAGCTTGGTGGGATCAGTGATACTGTATGTGCTTGGCGGCTTGAATCTCTGGGAATGGGCTTTTGTCTTCGCCGGGATTTTCGGCATGTTACAGAGCGCCGTCATCATTCAATCGCTGCGCGCTGATCATGGCGACTTTACACCGGGGGCCAATTACAACGCCTCCGGCCTGGGCACGCTGCTGGCTTTGGCCGAACGGTTACGCGGCGCACCTTTGCAACATACCGAAGTGTGGATTGTTTGCTGCGGCAGTCATACCATCGGCAGTAACGGCTTACGCGTCCTGCTGGGCAAACATGCTGACGAACTGCGGACCGCGTGGCTCATCGGATTTGAGGGGGTGGGTGTAGGCGATCGGTTGATCACCTTCACGCGTGAAGGCTGGCTGCGCCGATCGGTTCACCCGGCGATCCGCGAGTTGATCGAGCGCGCCAGCAAAGCTCATCCCGATCAGCCAGTTGAAGCTCGCGCCACTCCATGGAATACCGTCGTGGCGGCAGCCACGTGGCGTGGCTACAAAAGCACTTGCCTCAGTGTCTACGCCCAACGCAACGAAATTCCCTATGCTTTCAACCAGGCTGACACCGCTGAGCATCTTCAATTATCTGCGCTGAATGTCGTGCAAGAATTTGGGTGGCAGTTGCTGCAAGAGATCGATCGGACTATGTAGCGATAAGAGCCCACTCGTTGCGGCCATCATCGAAGAAAATCAGCACGTGAAACTGCCCTCAGCGTTGCGCGCGACGGTGGTGTTGACGTTGGGCATCGCTAATATTTTGCTACTGTGGACTGCTCTAGGAAGAGGATGAATCTACTCGCTGCAACTGGTTGTGGTGCGCACCCCGCTCAGTTCGTCGTGGAAGACTGAGGCGGCCGGACGGGGATCCATAGCGCAAAAAGGCTACCTTGCCCGGCATCACTCTTAAACGTGATTTTCCCGCCATGTGCTTCTGCGATCCGCTTGGCCAGCGCCAGTCCCATCCCCATGCCCCCAAAGCGGCGCGTGGTGCTCATATCGGCTTGATTGAAAGCGGAAAACAAGTGCTGCTGCGTATCAGAGGAAATGCCAATCCCCGTGTCGCGCACCGACACGGCAACCGCCGGTATTTCGGTGTCTGGCACAAACACCAGGTTGTGCACACTCACCGTTACTGTGCCATACGCCGCCGTAAACTTGATGGCATTGTCGAGCAGGTGCATCAACGCGCTGCGCAGCCGCGGCCCATCGGCGATCACGGATAGCTGCGCCGTAGGCGGCAGGGTGAGCGTCACCTTCAGATGTTTCTCAGCCGCGCGGGCGCTGTACAGATCTACGACATCCCGCACGATTTGATTGATTGAGCAGGCTGTAAACTTCAACTCCAACTCGCCGCGCTCGATCAAGGCGAAGTCCAACAGATCATCAATTTGAATTTGCAGCCGGCGTGCGCTCACGAGCAGCGCCTGATGCATCTCGCGTAGTTTTTCCGGCGAGAACTGCATGCCGCTCGCCAGCATTTGCGCTTCCAGCGTCACGACAGCCAACGGCGTGCGCAGCTCGTGCGAAACCACGGAAACAAAATCGCTCTTCAAACGATCGAGGCTGCGCAAAGACTCGTTGGCCGTGCGCAGCTCACGCGTGCGCTTATCGACTTCACTCTCCAGATGCGCGTTGGCATCCTGCAACTGTTTGAGCAGCTGCTTGTTCTCACACAACAGGCGCTGGTGCGTGTAGGCCCGCTCCACCAACCGCGCAAAAATCTCCATGTTTTCAACCGGCTTGAATTGATACTCGTACGCCCCCAGGCGCAACGCTTCAATGGCGGTTTCCAGGGTGGCGTGACCGGTCAAGATGATCACCTGCACATCTGGATCGATCGCCTTGACCCGCGCCAACACACCCAGACCCTCAACCCTGGGCATCTGCAGATCGCAGATGATGACATGATAAGGGTGAGATTGGAAGAGTTCGATCGCGGCCTGACCATCCTCGGCCAAATCGGTGTGGTAGCCCAGGTTCGCCAAAAACGATCCCAGCATATCACGAATCGCCTCAGCATCGTCGGCCACCAATATACGTTTATCGGTCATGTGGATTTCCTCAACGGAGAGTATTGTAACATGAGTCCATTTTTGAGTCGGTATGTAAAGTGTGTCAATTTAGCTGGTGGTTTGCAAAGTTTTACACACATCTGCTAACGGAATGCCAACCGGCTTGTCGCGCGTGGTGAACTCTGTTATGCTAGACTTGTCAGCGTCGCAAAAATTGAACCATCCGCTTTTATTTGGTAAGAAATCCGTAAGTGATCGCTTTTATGATTATGCTTAATCATGCTTAGGAAGTGACCCATGGGCAGTGGTCAACACATCTTGATTGTCGACGATGAACCCAATGTGGGCGACGTGCTGAATCTGTATTTGCGCCGCGAAAACTTTCGGGTCTCCATGGCGCAGGATGGACGTGTCGCGCTGGCGCTCATTGCCCAGGCTCCGCCTGATCTGATTGTGCTCGATCTCATGCTTCCGCATATCGACGGCCTGGCCATCATCCGGCAAGTGCGGGGCGACGAAGGGCACAGCGGCCTGCTCCCGGAAGTGCCGATCATCGTCCTCACCGCGAAAGGCGAAGAATCCGATCGGATTATCGGACTGGAGCTGGGCGCGGACGATTATGTGGTGAAGCCGTTCAGTCCGCGCGAGATCGTCGTGCGGATTAAAGCCGTGCTACGCCGCAGCAAAGGCGCTTCGTTGGCGCCTGATCGACCGCTCGCCTTCGACAACCTCGTGATCGATCCCCGGACCCGCCGGGTTGAAGTGGCCGGTCACGAGTGTGGGTTGACGGCCAAGGAATTCGATCTATTGTACTTCATGAGCCGCCATCCCCAGCAGGTCTTGACCCGTGACCAATTGTTGGAGAATGTGTGGGGCCTGAGCGACTACGTCGATCCCAGTACAGTCACCGTGCACATGCGCCGCCTGCGCGAAAAAATAGAATCCGACCCGGCCAACCCCCGCTGGTTGCAAACCGTGTGGGGCGTGGGTTACAAGTTCGAGGATTGATGCTAAAACGCTTTGCTCTGCAAATTGCCTTTGCACTGGGCATCGGTGCAGTGTTGATTACGGCCCTGATCGCCATTCAAGTGATCCTCGCCCCACCGCCTGAGGATTTGCGCATTCTGCTCGGCTACATGCTGATCACCAGCCTCGGCTCGCTGGGCGCGGGCTATATTCTCTACCGGCTGGATTGGTGGCGTTGGCCGCGCCGCATCTTCTACACCTTCCTGCTCGGTCTGTTCTTCCAGTCAGGCGTGGTGTTCTTCAATGTGTGGCTCACCGCCCGCAGCATGCTGATCAACCAGCACGATCTGGAAGTGACCTATGTGCTGCTCTTGTTCGGCATCGCCGTCGGCATCGTCTTCGGCGTCTATGCGGCGCGCGTGCTGGCACTGCGCATTCGTGAACTGCATCATGCGGCGCAGCGCATCGCCGGCGGCGATCTCTCCACACGCGTGGCGGTGAAAGGCCGTGACGAGCTGGCCGATCTCTCGACCACCTTCAATCGCATGATCGTACAGTTGGAAAATACCGCCCGCCAACGGCAAGAGCTGGACAAGCTGCGCCGCGATCTGATTGCGGGCGCCAGCCACGATCTACGCACCCCCCTCACCTCCATGCGAGTGGTCATTGAAGCGCTGGCCGATGGACTCGTAGAAGACGCAGACAGCCGCCAGCGTTACCTCGCGTCGCTGCAGGCTGACATCGCCAGCTTGAGCAAGCTGATCGACGAGCTCTTCGAATTGGCGCAGATCGACGCGGGCGGCTTGAAGCTCGAACGGCTGCCCGCCTCACTGCGCGATCTCATCTCGGATGTGATCATGCGGCTGCGGCCCCTGGCCGCCAAACAGCAGGTGCAGCTCGACGGTGCCGTCGCGCCAGAGGTGGATCCTGTGACCCTCGATGCGGCGAAACTGGAGCGCGTCCTGGTCAATCTGATCGACAACGCGTTACGGCACACCTCGGCCCATGGCCGGGTCGATGTGCGGGCCGAGCGGGTGGGCCACCAGGTGCGGATTCAAGTCAGCGATACCGGCTCAGGCATCGCGCCCGCCGATCTGCCTTACGTGTTCGATCGCTTCTATCGGGGCGATCAATCTCGTTCGCGCGCCACGGGCGGTGCGGGGTTGGGGTTGGCGATCGCCAAGGGCATCGTCGAAGCGCATGGTGGAACGATCGAGGTGCAGAGTGAGCGGGGACACGGCACGACGTTCGAGATCCGGCTGCCGCGTTGATCCCGGCGCGCGCGTTCAGGTGGCGA